>JAZQVK010000115.1:0-2309 GCA_045631765.1 Eubacteriales bacterium | reverse complement strand
ATGCTGCTGCCGCCTGCCGCCTGCGGCGGCACGCCGGATACCGCCAGCGGTATTCCCATCCCGCAGGGGATGCAGGATGCCACCGGAAAGGGAGAGGGCTATTACCTATTCCTGCCGGATGACTGGCGCATCGACCATTCTACCGGCGTGACCATTGCTACCTACGGCTATGCGCGCGTGACCTTTGCCGCCTTTGATTCTGAGCGCGAGCCGGCCGAATACTGGAATGCCTCGCGCGCAGAGACCGAGGCGATGTTCACCGATTTCAGCTTAGACGAGGAGGCTGCCACCACCCTGCTTGGCAGCAACGCCGCTCTGCGCTACAAGTTCTCCGGCATTCATTACGATTATGACGGCGACGGCGAAAAGGACAAGTACGGCGTGACCCAGTATATCAGCCAGCGGGACGGCCGCCTGTTCGTTTTGACCTACATGGCACCCTACGAGGGGGATTACGAGCAGTATACGACCGTGATCGAGCTGGTCGTTTCCAGCTTTATATTTGCGGATGACGATGCCGCCACCCCCCGGCCTGACAAGCCGGAAGGCAACGAGGGGCAAGGCGCCCCCGCCGGCATGAAGGAGATCAGCCGCAGTGATGTTCACGATTGCCACTTCTATATCCCCACCGATTGGGTCGTTGATCTGCAAAACGGCACGCTGAGCGCCTACGTCTCTGACAGCGACCGCACCAGCGTTTCGCTTGTAAAGAATTACCCCACCATGGCCAACACACTGCCGGAGTATTTTGAAAATCTGGAAAAGGATTACAAGGACAAGCTGACAAGCTATACGCTGCTCACAAAGGAGGAGGCGCATACCGCCACCACCGCAAAGTTAGACAGCCTGCGCTACGTCTTTACCGCCACCTACAACGGCGTTTCCTACCGCTTTATGCAGGAGCTGTTCGTGAAGGGCTCCTTCGTTTATACCTTTACCTATACCGCAACCGAGGAAGCCTATGAAAGCCATCTGGCAGAGGCCGAGGCAATGCTGACTGCCATTTCCTTTTAACAGACGATGAACGAGATCTATTTTGACAACAGCGCCACCACCAAAATATGTGAGGCGGCAACGAAAAAATTTCTTTCCGTGTGTGAGGAATGCTGGGGCAATGCCTCCTCGCTGCACGGAGCCGGCCTGCGTGCCGCCCACGCCTTAGACGAGGGACGGCGGGCTGTGACAGCCGCGCTTGGGGCGCGGGATGGGCAGCTGATCTTTACCGCCGGCGGCAGCGAGGCCAACAACCTGGCCGTACTGGGTCGCGCCTACGCCAAGGAGCGCTATCGCCGCGCCTCGCGCATCATTACCACGGCAGGCGAGCATGCCTCGGTAGCACGGCCGCTTGATCGCCTGCGCGCCGAGGGCTACGAGGTGATCGAGATCCCTACCCGCGGTGGCGTGCTGGATATGGCCGCCTTAGAAGCTGCGCTGACCAAGAACACCGTTTTGGTCACCATGCTGCTGGTAAACAACGAAACCGGGGCACATTACGATCTGAAGACAGCCGCACGCCTGGTGCACGCGCTCGCGCCCGAGGCAGTCCTTCACGCCGACGCTACGCAGGCGTTTATGAAGGTTCCTGTCTCGCCAAAGGATGGCTACGATCTGATCACAATCAGCTCACATAAGATCGAAGGGCCAAAGGGCGTGGGTGCCCTGTGGGTCAGCCCTGCCATCGTCAAAAACAAGGGGCTTACCCCCCAGATCTTAGGCGGGGGGCAGGAGGGCGGCTACCGCTCCGGCACCGAGAACGTGGCCGGCTGCGCCGCCTTTGGCGCCGCCTGCGATTACGCGCGTGAGAATTTTGCGCCGCACACCGCGCAGCTTTCGCACCTGCAAAGCACCCTGCTTGACCGCCTGGCAGCCGAGCCGGCACTTGGCGAGGTGAAGGTCAATCTGCCGCCGCAGCACGCACCGCATATCGTGAGCCTGACGATGCCGCGCATCAAGAGTGAGACCATGCTTCACTTCCTTTCCGGCCAGGGGATCTACGTTTCCAGCGGCTCTGCCTGCTCCTCGCACGGGCGGCACGGCTCGCCGCCGCTGCTGGCCTTCGGTCTGGACGAGCGCGAGGTAGACTGCACCATTCGCGTCAGCTTCTCGCACCGCAATACCGAAGAAGAGATCGACGTTTTTCTCGCCGCGCTTACGCGCGGTGTCAAAAATCTTTCCCGCATCCGATAAAAACACGGCGCGCATCCCGTTTAGCGTGTTATCCGTTCAGGATAACACGCTAAAACTAAGTTTGCCCCGAGGGGCAAGTGAAGTTTACTTCGTAAGTGAAGTTATCCTGCGGATAGTGAAGT
>JAZQVK010000114.1:0-9340 GCA_045631765.1 Eubacteriales bacterium | reverse complement strand
AGACCCCCGGCGGCGAAGAAGAGCCCGAAGGCCCCGTGGTAGAGTATTTCTTTGCTACCGCTGATGGCAACGGCAACTACATCCCCACCCCTACCGAGCAGACTACCGCTGCCGTTCTGTGGAACGCTTTCTATGAGGCTGCTACCACCGCCATCTTCCCGATGGATGCCGAGAATATGGCCGGCTACCTGATGATGCAGCCCTACGTTCCCTTCACGGGCGGTGGCGCACCGATCGACCCTGAATTCTTTGAGGGCTTTGGCGAGTATATGATCACCGGCTTTGAGACCGGTGCTCGCTTCCTGCCTATGATGGGCTCTATTGCTTTCTATGGTTACATCTTCGACCTGGCTGAGGGTGCCGATGTTGAGGCATTTATGAAGCAGCTGACGGACAACTGCAACCCCAGATGGATGATTTGCGTAGAGGCTGACCAGGTAGTGGTTGGTGCGGTTGGCAACCAGGTATTCTTCCTGATGTGCCCGTCTGATCTGATCTCCACCACCACCACCATCGTGCCCCCCGAGGTTGACGAGGGTACCGTAGCGATGGATACCTTCAACAGCTTCGTTGAGATTATGGAGGCAGGTACTGCCGCTACCGCCGGCGAGATCGCTGCTGCCCTGGAGGGCTTCACCGCTTCCGACGTTACCCTTTCCGAGGAGGAGGAGACCATCCTCGACGGTCTGAAGTACGGCTTCTATAGCTGGGATGTAAATGGCGTTGCCAAGATCGCGAATGACGATGGCTCGGTATACGGCTACGTGATCGAGATCCCCGGCGGTGTTGATCCGGCTGGTTGGGCTTCCTGGTACGCTACCCCGGCTGATGGCAATGAAAAGACCATCGCCTTCGGCGCTTACAACAGCTTCATTCTGCTGATCGCATTTTAATCTGACCATATACATACAACCTACGGGCGGGTGTGGATAACGCCATACCCGCCCTCACTATACACTTTTTTACACCTTTGATTTGAAAAACAAAGAGGGGGGGACATCCTTTTGCTTTTCTCAAGTATTAGCTTTTTATACTATTTCCTGGCAGCGGTTTTGCTGATCTACTTTATCGTTCCCTTTAAGGCAAAGAACCTGGTGCTGCTGATCGCCAGCCTGTTCTTCTACTTCTACGGTGAGCCGATCTACACGCTGCTTATGCTGGCAACCACGCTTTCCAGCTATATACACGGTCTGCTGATCGACCGCTTCCACGGTACGAAATGGGCTAAGGTCTTTGTATGGACCTCGGTCGCCAGCAGCCTTGCCGCACTCGGCTTCTTCAAATATTCGGATTTCTTTATTTCTAACGTCAACAACATCTTTGGCGGCAGCATTCCGCTCTTAGAGCTGGCATTGCCCATCGGCATCAGCTTCTATACCTTCCAAACGCTCAGCTACACCATCGACGTGTACCGTGGCGAGGCCAAGGTGCAGAAGAGCTTTGTTCGCCTGGCTACCTACGTAGCCCTTTTCCCGCAGCTGATCGCCGGCCCGATCGTGCGTTATACCACGGTAGAGGAGGATCTTTCCAGCCGTACGCACTCGTTTGAGAATTTCTCCTGCGGTGCCACCCGCTTTGTGCTCGGTCTTGCCAAAAAGGTGCTGATCGCAGATCGCCTTGGCGACCTGATCGCCTCCTTCCACGCATCGGATGAAAAGTCGGTCGTTTTCTACTGGATCTACGCCTTTGCCGTGTTCCTGCAGCTGTACTTTGACTTCTCCGGCTACAGCGATATGGCCATCGGCCTTGGCCGCATCTTTGGCTTCCGCTTCTTGGAGAACTTTAATTACCCTATCGTTTCCAAGAGCATTGGTGAATTCTGGCGCCGCTGGCACATGTCGCTTGGCTCCTGGTTCCGCGATTACGTATATATCCCGCTGGGTGGCAACCGCGTCTCGAAGTGGCGCTGGCTGTTCAACACCCTGGTGGTATGGATGCTGACCGGCTTCTGGCACGGTGCAGACTGGACCTTCATTCTGTGGGGTCTCTACTTTGCCATTTTCTTGGTGCTGGAAAAGTTTGTCCTAAATAAGTTCTTTGCCAAGATCCCGCGTGTATTCTCGCACCTTTACGTGGTGCTGGTCATACTTATCAGCTTCGTGCTCTTCAGCGCCAACGGTATGGCTGGTGCCATTGCCGATATCGGCGGCATGTTTGGTGCCGGCAATCTGCCCTTCTGGACGCGCCAGACCGGCTACTACCTCACCGGCTACGCTGTGTTGCTGGTGGCCGCCTGCATCGGCGCGACCCCGCTGCTGAAAACGGCCGTGCTGAAGCTGAAGGAAAAGAGCCGCATCGCCAATAACGTGATCAACGTGTTAGAGCCGATCGTGGTGGTTGCCCTTCTCTTGGTCATCACCTCCTACTTTGTCGGCGGCTCGTTCAGCGCATTCCTCTATTTCCGCTTCTAAAGAAAGGAGAGTATCGTGAATAATAAGATCAGAAATATCGTCGTTACCGTGACCTTCTCTCTTTTCATTGCCTTCTTTGCGGTGCTGTGCGTGCTGCGCATCTTCTCCCCGGTCGAATATTCGGACGTAGAGAAGCGCCCGCTTGCCCAGTTCCCAACCAATATCACGGTTGAAAGCATTCTCAACACCAAGGAAGAGGACAAATCCACCATCAAGCAGTTTGAAAAGTTTACGGTCGATCAGTTCCCCTTCCGCGAGTTCTTCCGCCGCCTGGAGGCACAGTTCCAGCTCAACGTGCTGAATCTGAAGGAAAACCACGGCTACGTGCAGGAAAACGGCTCGATCGCAGAGCTTGAGACCACCTTCTTTGAAAAGGGACTTGACGGTGCACTTGGCCGCCTGCAGTATATCTATGAAAAGTACCTCAAGGATAGCAGCGGTGATAAGTACGTGTGCTTAGTGCCGGATAAGAACTACTTCCTTGGCCGTGATTTCGGCTACCCGGTGCGCGATTACAACTGGCTGACCGGCAAGCTGCAGGCAGCCCTGCCGGATATGACCTATATTGATATCACCGGCGACCTGACGCTGGATGATTACTACCTCACCGACTGGCATTGGAGCCAGGATGGCCTGCTGGGCGTGCAGAACACCATCACCGAGGCGCTTGGCTCGGCCGACCGGTTTGAGACCCCCTTTAAGGAGAACGTGCTGGAGGGCTTCAAGGGCGGCTATACCGACCAAAGTGCCCTGTATCCCGCACCCGAGAAGCTGGTCTACCTGACCAACGGTATTCTGGATGCCTGCACGGTATACGATTATGAGACCAACAAGACCTATGGCCTCTATAATCACGAGCTGTTTTCGAGCAAGGTGCCCTATGATTTCTTCCTCTCTGGCACCCGCGCCCTGCTGCGCATTGATAACCCGAACGCCACCACCGATGAGGAGCTGATCGTGTTCCGCGATTCCTTCGGCTCCAGCCTGATCCCGCTGCTTGCGGAGGGCTACAAGAGCATCTACGTGGTCGACATCCGCTATGTCATGTCCGACATGGTCGGCAACCTGATCGGCGGCTACGAGGATCGCGACGTGCTCTTCCTCTACAGCGCCACCATCCTGGATCAGAACGTATTCAAATAAGAAGCTGCCGCTTCCGGCATAACGAAAAAGAGGGAAAGAAAGGCTACTTCTCATAAGGAAGTTTAATTTCTCCTTGTAGGGACCGGCGTTCCCGACGGTCCAAAAAGGAATAATTGCAACGCAGAAGACAAAGATTAACCCCGACAGATTTTTGATGTCTGTCGGGGTATTTGATTCTGTTTGATAAATTGGAATTTGGTGAATAGCTTCCGAAAAAAATATGTAGGGGCAGTTCGTGACCGCCCTACGATGTTGATAGTTAGACTATTAGAGGAACTTGAATTTGTTATTGCAGTTTATTTCTCCATGAAAGCGCATCTTTCAAAATAAACTTACTTTCCAGCAGCTGACTGATTTTCCCTATTAACCAGCCGTTGATAATTGCACAGACAATCGTACCCCATTTCACACCGATAAAAGTTTTGAAGAAGCACAGAGATAAAACGATGGCCAAAGCGCAACTGCAACAATCGTATATCGTCTTGGTTTTGCCAATTGTTACATTAAATTTTGCGGATAGCTCTTTGACAACCAATTCGTAAGCTTCAGGCGGAAAATATGTATGCAACAAAAGCGCTACGCCGATAGCACAAGTGATTAGTCCTGCAATGTAGAAAATTACTTGCCACACGAACCCTGAATATGGGAATAACGCAACCGTGTTTATCGCAATATCAAGAACTGTTCCGTATATAAAAGCTGTGGCAAATGACAAAATATAGCTCTTTTTAAATTTGTGCATACCAAGGGATAGCAGAACCAGCAGAACAGCCTGAAAAATATATTCAGACATGCCAAATGAAAAAGATGGCACATATTCTGATATTTTCAGGTGTATGAGATATGCCGGTGCCACAACCATGGACATACCGAAGTCAGCTTTTTCCATCAAAGCGGTGCCGAATGCCAAAACAACAATTCCGAAAAAATATGCCAATTCACAATAAAAAATTCTTTTTCCTTTCATATAGACCTCCAAATCGGATGAAATATACCGTTTGATACAGAAACGGAAAAAGATATTTTCAAACATTCGTCAACACGAAATGAATGATAGTTCGCCAAATTCTTATTTATCGTTCTGTTTTATCACAAGTTTCGCCTTTGTATTACAAAGGCACCGGGCTTAGCCCATACCCCTTGTAGGGCGGGGGTTTACTCCCGCCGCCTCATTGGCGTAACCCTTTCGTCACGGCGGGAGCAAGCCCCCGCCCTACGATGTAACCCCATTATAACACAAATCGGCAGAGAAAACAAGAGTGATATTCCGACTGCGTCGGAGTGATATTATTGCTATCGCAATAGTGATATTGAAGCCTTACGGCTTCAGTGATATTTTATTCGCCCCTTAACTTGCGTAGCAAATATCACTCGGCGATAGCCGAATATCACTGCGAAGCAATAGAACTCGCCGCAGGCGAATAAAACTGCCCAACTTCCTTATGAGAAGTTGGGCAAACTTTCCCTCTTTTTTATGTTGCCTGCCACAGCAGCAGGTTGCTTTCAAAAAAGGCGTTTACGCGGCCGCTTTCCTTCAGATAGGAAAGGTACGAGCGCACCGTGCTGCCCACCAGGGCGTGCTGCTGCATGGTCATCGTCAGGCTGTAGCTTTCAAACAGGCGAGAAAGCAGCACCTCAAAGCTGATGGGCTGTGCGCACAGGGTGAGGATGCGCGCGGCGATCTCGTTCGTTTTATCAATGTTATACTGCGCCAGCGCGGTAATATCCTCGGTCGGTGCGGCGTGGGAGGGGATAAACAGCTTGGCCTGCAAGCCCTTTACCGTCTCCAGCGTTTGCAGATAGGCACCTATGTCGTGCACGTAGCCAATGCCGTATTTATCCAGCGTTTCGCAGCTTGAAAGGCAATCGGCCAGGTAAACGGTATCGTCCGGCGTGCGAAAGCCTACCATATCAAAGGAATGCCCCGGCAGCGGGATCAGCGAAAAGCCGTCCGGCAGCGCCTGTTCGCACAGCGGCGCGGCAGGGCTTTCCTGCGCCAACAGGAATTTGTGCCGCAGCTCGCTTGGCGGGCAGCCGCCGTACAGCAGCGCCGGCTCTAAGACCGGGTGGCGGGTAAAGGCCTGCTCAATGCCCGGCGCATAGATGGCGCAGTTGGTCTGCTCATAGAGGTATTTGTTGCCGCCGATGTGGTCGGCGTGGGAATGGGTGTTGTAAATGGCGGTCAGGCGCCAGCCGTTTTCAGTGATGATCTTCATCACCTTGCGCCCGGCATCCTTGTCGCTGCCGCTGTCGATCAGGCAAATGTCTTGCTCGTTTAGCCGGCAAAGGCCGATCTTGGCAGGGCAATCTACGTAATAATCGCGTGGGGAGACTTGAATCAGCTCGTACATACGCGCTCCTTGTTTTTTTCTTCAGTATAGCATAAAAAAGCAGATCTGTAAAGATTTTTGTGATAAAGTCACAGCGGGGTGCGGCAATGTATGGTATAATAAAACGCACCGTATCGTGCAATTTCTTGACAAAATTTATATGTTATGTTATAATATACAAAATCGTATATATGGAGGTGTTTCCAATGGTTAGAGTCTTTTTTTTCTACAATTGAGATTTATATTATGGAGGTTTTTCATGAAAAAAAGTATTTGTTTGTTTCTTGTTGTATTTTTATTGACTTCGCAATTAATATTAAGCGTTTTAGCTATCGATGATAAAACCAATACAATGAGTCTACATATTAGAGAAACGATTGCTTCGTTTGCAGAAGATGTTTTGGGAACAGATCAATACGATGCAATTGTTGAGATGTATGGTTTTGACGAACAAGTTAATTATTTATATTTCGATTTTGGCGAAGAAGGATACATTGTATATGATATTCGTAATTTATTGATTGCTGAAGCGAGTGCCGTAAAAAATAATGTATATAATAATTTGATTTCATCGAAAATATACTATAATGGACCGTTATCATATTATACAAAGAAAAACGATCAATTTGTAGACTTATATACGAACAAATCTATTATGGTATCTGAAGCTGTTCCTGTGCAGATTAATCACGATCGAATAAACAATGGTAGTTTAAATTTGGGCGGTAATGCTTCTGTGCGTGCACAAACAGACTATCAAGTGACTATTAATGGTAATCTTCCTAATTATTCATATAATCCAAATGGAATTTGCGGATCTACTGCTGCCGCCATGTGGTTTAGTTATATGGATATTTATGTAGATGACAACTATGTATCAGATCAGCTTGTAACTACCGACGGTATGGCACTTATTCAAGACCTAGTTCCATATATCGATGGTGTTATTCCGGGAAGTAACACAGATGATTTGAGAAACGGAATGCAAGAATACATAGATGCGCGTAATATCACGAAAACAATGAATAGTTGCACTTGGGATAATACGATATTTAAGGCTCGTATTGCCGCAAGCAGACCGGTAATCATAGATTTGGATAGTGATCCAACATACTATGAGCATTGGGTTGTTGCATATGGCTATTATGTTAGAAAAGATCCCAGCATTTCATACTTATTGGTCAATGATGGGCATGGAAATACGGGGATACATATTAATTTGTCTTATGTAGGAGATATGGTGTATTGAAAATAGGTGTTTTGAGAAACAAAGGTCTGATGGTGATGCTTTGCACAGTACTGGCGTTGCTTTTCTGCGCATGTGCACCGGTGGCGGAGTCCTCCCGGGCTGTGAAGGTTACCATGCTACCCTCTCACCCTACCACTGTAACGGTGACTGGTGAGGGTGCTGTACAGTTAGAGGATTTTGTTACCCAGCTTTCCAAATCTGCTATGCCAGAAAATCATGAAAACGGTTGGGAAATCAAGCTGGAATTTTACCGTGAAGATACCGTCTGGCAAACGGCGACCTTTACAGGTAACTACGCACGTATAGATGGCCGGCTATATGAGATCGATGCTGCCGCCATCACACAACTACGCATACTTATTGAGCAAATTACACCGTAGAAAAGGGGCACACCGTACGGCGACCTGCGATAAAGCAGGTCAGCCGAACGATGTTTGCCCCTGTGGGCAAGTGATGTCGGCTCCGCCTTGTGATGTAGCCTTCGGCAATGATGCTGTGCCTTCGGCACAGTTGGCAAACATCACATCATTGCGACCATCGGGAGCAACATCATTATGAGCGAAGCGAGTAACATCACTTTTGCGTAAGCAAAAACATCACTTATTTACCACCCGAAAGTAAAATACAGTATAACACACTATACCTTGCATGGCAAGGTAGTGTGCAAAAGGGACGAGAAAATCTCGTCCCTTTTGATATTGATGAAAAACTGCTTTACGGTAGGTACCCCTATGGTGTGCCTTTTTCTTATATATTCCGCTTTTGCTTTTTTGATTACTTTGCCTATTTCTCTTTTTTGTTTATTATTGCAAAGAAAAGGGGAAAAGAAAGGTGCTTTTTTGATTTGTGACAAGGTCGCGGCAGTGCCAGCCATTCTCGGTGATGATTCTAATGGCCTTGCGCCCGGCATCCTTGTCGCTGGCGCTGTCGATCAGGCAAACGTCTTGATCGTTTAGCCGGCAAAGGCCGATCTTGGCAGGGCAATCTACGTAATAATCGTGTGGGGAGGCTTGAATCAGCTCGTACATACGCGCTCCTTTTTTACCGTTTTTCAACAGTATAGCATACTTTTTCGGTGCTGTAAAGATTTTTGTGATAAAGTCACAGCAGGGTGCGGCATTTTTGTGGTACCATAAAATCAAACCAAGAAAGGAGCAAGCAACCGTGAAAAAAACAGTCTTTATCCTGTTATGGATCCTGGTCTTTCTGCTGGCCGGCTGTGTGCCGGCATCCACCCCGCAGGAAACGCTGCCGCCCGGCTTCGCGCTGTACCCACAACTGCCGGATAGCCGCACGGAACAACCCCCGCAGGGAACCGATGCAGAGAGCCCTGAAGATATAGAGCCCTTAACGCCAGTCCCGGAGCCCGAACCCGAGCCGGTGCCGGAGCCCGAGCCGGAGCCCGAGCCCGAGCCTGAGCCGGAGCCCGAGCCCGAGCCGGAGCCCGAGCCGGAGCCAGAACCCGAGCCCGAGCCTGAGCCCGAGCCCGAGCCCGAGCCCGAACCCGAGCCGGTGCCCGAGCCCGAGCCGGAGCCCGAGCCCGAACCCGAGCCTGAGCCCGAGCCTGAGCCCGAACCCGAGCCGGAGCCCGAGCCGGAGCCCGAGCCGGAGCCCGAGCCCGAGCCCGAGCCTGAACCCGAACCTGACTCTGATCTCTATCGCGCGCCGGATTTTGTGGTCTATGACCGGGCCGGCAACGCCGTTCGCCTTTCCGATTATATCGGCAAGCCCATCGTGCTGAACTTTTGGGTCAGCTGGTGCGGCCCCTGCAAGAGGGAGATGTCGGTTTTTGACGAGGCTTACCGGCAGTACGGTGACGAGGTGCATTTCCTGATGATCAACCTCACCGATGGCGAATACGAAACGGTGGCCACCGCCTCTGCCCTGATCGCGCAAAGCGGCTATACCTTCCCGGTGCTGTATGATATCAGCGGCCAGGCGGCCAATACCTACAGGATCCATTCCGTCCCCACCACCTATTTCATTGATGCGCGCGGCAACCCGATCGCCGTAGTCGAGAAGGCAATTGATGCCGCCTCGCTGCAATACGGCATCCGCCTGATCGTGTAAGATACGCCCCCCTCGCACCTGCGAGGGGGTTCCTTATGCTTTTTGTCCTACGCAGAATAGCATCATGATAGCACAGGCGTGAAAAAAGCAATGAAAACCGCCCCAAACACGCCAAAAAAGTCCGAAAAAAGCAAGTT
>JAZQVK010000113.1:0-13746 GCA_045631765.1 Eubacteriales bacterium | reverse complement strand
GCTTGCTTTTCGGTTACAGCTCTCTCATCAGCAGATCCAGGTTGATCAGCTTTTCAAGGAAGCTGTTCTGGGTGAAGTAGTAATGGTTGCTGGCCTCGTAGCCGATGCGGGCATCGCTTGCTGCCAGGCGGTAGAGCCACTCGGTCAGTTCCTTTTCCTCAGAAAGCAGGGCGGGCAGCTTTTCACGCTCACCGGCGTCACGCGCTGCGTTGTAGCGCGCCTGCACCACTGCGCTGCGCAGATTGACGTAGATTACCTCGGCAAAGCGCCGCAGCTCACAGAAGGCGGTGTTGCCGACTACGTCCTCTAACAAGGCAAGACCCTTTTTCCATTCGCCCAGCAGGCTGTCTAACAGCCCAAGCCACTCGCTTAGCGTGTATTTGCCGCGCCATGTGTTGTAATCGTCATGGGCGTAGGTCACCATGGTGGCGGTATAGCCGGTGGCCTCCTTGTACAGCAGGTTAGAGGGACCCAGCTCCTGTGGCCCGTCGTATAGCATGGGAATGGTGTGCGGGAAATAGCGGAAGCCATCTGAAAAATGCTTGACCGCCTGCTTGACAAGCGCCGCCTGCGCAGCAAAATGGTCACAAAGGAAATCGTCATAGGAGAAGCCATCGGCAAAGAACCGGTTGACCAGATCCAACGAAACGGTCGGGTAGCCCCCCACCGTCCAGGAAAGCATCAGGCCGCCAACGCCCAGCTCCTTCAGGTTCTGCATGTGCGCCATGATCAGGTCAAAGACCGGGATATAGGGCACCACGGCCATCTCCCAGCTGCTGTTGATCTGTACCTTGGCCATGATCCTATGCCCCAGCGCCCGCGCGTGCGAAAGCGCCTTTTTCGTTTCCTCACACGGGCCGATCTTGCTGATCGCGTATTCTTCAACCTCTACGCGCTGCCCGTCGATCATCACGCCGCCCATCTCGCTGACCGAGAGGATGTCGATCTTCGGATCCATGCGGGCAATGCCCTCTAAAATATCCTCCTCGCTCCAGCCGTAGGGGGCTGTCCATGCCCACAGATTGGCTAGCACGCGGGTCTTGACACCGGCATCGCTGATCGCACGCTGGATGATGTTGTTTACCTGCGGCACCACGTCCTGGTGGCGCAGGTGCTTGCAATGTGGGCAGTTGTTATGGGGGCGGCAATGGCAGTTGGTCATGTTCTCCGACATGGTGATGGTAATAATACCGGAAAGCTCCGGCGTGGCGGTCACCAGCCCCTTCACCGCCTCGTATAGGTAGTCCTGCACCGGCTTCAGCGTGGTGCACAGGCTCCAGGTGTTGTCAAAGAGGTTGCCCTTCATCGGCTCGGTATCGGGGGTCAGCTGATCGGGCGCCAGGCCGCGCGGCTCGTTAAAGTACAGATACACGCCGATGCCGTATTGCTTGCACTTGGCAATGATCTTGTTCAGGTTTTTCCGTCGGGTCTCGTAGCCCTCGTCAAGCCCCTTCACAAACGGGTAGGGCGAGAGCTTAGAAAGCACGCCCTGCATCCACAGGCCGTTGACACCCACCGCCTGCAGGCGGGCAAGCAGCTCGTCCGGCAAAACGTCCTCGCCGTCAAGAAACGTGTCGCCGTAAAGCATGGAATAGCTGTAGGCGATGCGTAAAAACTGATCGTTTTTCGCCGCGGCTGCCGCCTTGACCGGCTCGCCCTTGTAGAAATCAAAGGGCTTGGCGTAATCCTCACGATAGGCCGCGCGGATGATAGCGGCCAGCCGCTCTGTCTCTGCGATCTCCGCCGCCGAGAGGGGCGAATAGGTCACCATGTCAGCCTTGGCCTTAAAGCTGCCAAGCTTCACGCCGAGAAAATCGTCCTCCTTGAGACAGTAATCCAGCGTTTTTTCGTCCATATCCAGCATGGTGAGCAGCTGCTCATAGGGCAGGAGATACCAGTTGTTTTTGATGATATTGATATAGCCCAGCTTTTGCCAGTCTGGGTTATAGGTGATCTGTTCCAGGCCGAGGCGGCCTGCCTCGGCGGTAATCGTCTTTTCGTCCGTGCCAAGCACAGCGGCCAGCCGCGCGGTGGGCACAAGACCGTAGTTCCGCAGTAGCACCGTCTGCCATTTCTGCGGGGTAAAGTAGGGAAGCGGCTTTACGTCTCTGATCTCGGGAAGCATAGCGTGTCTCCTTGCAAAAAGAAGTGATGGCTTGATTATATCACCGATGAAAAAAATTGTAAAGGGGAAAGGTGAAAAAAGGGAGATGTTGAGAGCTTTTTTAGCCTGTTTTTGTTGACAAGGAAAAAAAGCTAGGTTATAATGATAAAAAAACAAAAAGGAGGACTATGATGTCTAACGTATGTGTTATAACGGGCGGTGGCAGCGGTATGGGGCTGGAGGCCGCTAAATGTATGCCAAAGGAAAAGATCATCGTTATTTCTGGCAGAACGCTGTCAAAGCTGGAGGGAGCCGTTGAGGAGCTGAAGGCGCTTGGATATCAGGCTTACGCCAAGACCTGTGATACCTCTGACCGAGAAAGCGTTCGGGAACTGGCTACCTATGCAGCCTCGCTTGGCGAGGTGAAGAACGTCATCAATTCGGCTGGTGTATCCCCGGCGATGAAGGGCACGCAGGAGGGGATCTTGCGCATCAACGCGTTAGGTACGGTATACGTTAACCAAGAGTTTTCTAAGGTGATGAAGCCGGGCAGCGTGATCGTAGACGTATCCTCAAACTCCGCTTACGTGCTGCCCTCCTTTTTGATCAATAAGAAGGTGTATGCCCTTGCCGAGACGGATGAGGAGACCTTTTTGAAAAAGCTGGTCAAAAAGAGCAACCTCGCCAAGGGGGAGTATCAGCGCAAGGGCTTTGCCTACTCGCTTTCTAAAAACTTTGTGGTTTGGTATGCTAAGAAATGTGCCTTTGAATATGGCAAGCAGGGCATTCGTGTCGTCTCCCTCAGCCCGGGGCTGATCGCTACCGATATGGGCAATCTGGAAAAAGAGGATGGCGGCATGCTGATCCCCTTCTCGGCCGAGGAAAGAATGGGAAGGCCAGAGGAGCTTGGCTATGCGCTGGCCACCGTGGCAGACGAGCGCAACGGTTACCTGGCCGGTGTAGACGTTCTGTGCGATGGCGGCAGCACGACCGGTATGAAGGAATTTAAGAAGAAAAAATAGTTTTTTATCGCTATAACGCCATGCGCTACTTTCTAGGCGGGCCGCCGGCTCGTTCGATTCCCGTACGGGTCAGGGAATACGGGAATCCCGCTTGTCAGCGGGGATACCCACGCCCTGCGCCTGACAAGCAAGCTTGTCGATCTACGGGCGGGGTATGCGAACCCATGCGACGGTGCAGACTCGGTACAAGGTAGAGCTTCGATTTCCGTCGCCGTGCCGCTTGCGGCACGGGGGCAGCAAACAAAAAGAGACGCACAGAGTGCGTCTCTTTTTGTTTGGTGACCCGTACGGGAATCGAACCCATGTTACAGCCGTGAAAGGGCCGTGTCTTAGCCGCTTGACCAACGGGCCATATAGAAAAAGCCTTAACGGCTTTTTCTATGGTAGCGGAAGTCGGATTTGAACCAACGACCTGTCGGGTATGAACCGAATGCTCTAGCCAACTGAGCTATTCCGCCGTGCTCTAAAGAGCCTTTATATTATACTACAAGGTGCTCCGTTTGTCAACGGTTTTTTTCATTTTTTTCAAAATTTTTTTTGCGCATCTGTCACCCGGCAAAAAGTATGTTAGAATTTTTTCAATTTTTGCAAGGCGCGCGGCGCTTCTCCCGTCAAAAGCAGGCCGTTTTTCGTGCTTTTTGCACAAAAATGAATTTTTATAAGCGCTTTGTTGCAAAATAATGCAGAATTTTTCTTTTGCTCTTGACTATTGCGGGGTTTTGGTATATAATTATTAGTAACGTGCCTGATATGACGCGAAAAGAAATTCCGAAAGGGTTTACCCTAAAGGGGTAAAAGGTAAGTTTTAGTCATGGAAAGAGTGTATAATTTCTCCGCAGGTCCCTCCATGTTGCCGCTGCCTGTCCTCAGAAAGGCTGCTGCCGAAATGCTGTGTTACGGGAAGAGTGGCATGTCCGTGATGGAGATGAGCCATCGATCTCCCGATTATCAGGAGATCATTGACGCAGCCGAGGCATCTCTTCGGAAGCTGATGAACATCCCGGATAATTATAAGGTGCTGTTCCTGCAGGGCGGTGCCTCGACCCAGTTTGCTGCCGTACCGCTGAACCTGCTCTCCGGCAGCGGCCGTGCCGACTACGTGATCACCGGCCAGTTCTCGAAGAAGGCCTATTCCGAGGCACAGAAGTATGGTGACATCGCCGTGGCCGCCTCCTCGGCCGGCGCGAACTTCTCCTTCATTCCGAAGATCGAGAAGTCTGCCATCCGCCCGGATGCCGACTACGTGCACGTTTGCTTTAACAACACCATCTACGGTACCAAGTTCCCGGAAATTCCGGATACCGGCAACATTCCGCTGGTAGCCGATATCTCCTCCTGCATCCTCTCCGAGCCGATCGATGTTTCTCGCTTTGGCCTTTTGTACGCCGGCGCGCAGAAGAACGTTTCGATGGCCGGTCTGACCATCGTGATCGTGCGTGAGGACTTAGTTGGCCACGCCAAGGAGATCACCCCCTCGATGCTGGATTACAAGCTGGCCGTAGAAAACGGCTCTATGTACAATACGCCCCCCTGTTATGCCATCTACATCGCCAAGCTGGTCTTTGACTGGATCGAGGCGCTCGGCGGCCTGGAGGCGATCGCTAAGATGAACAGGGAAAAGGCAGCCCTCCTGTACGATTATCTCGACAGCCAGAGCTACTACACCGCCCCGGTTGAGCCGGGCAGCCGCTCGATGATGAACGTGACCTTCGTGACCGGCTCGAAGGAGCTGGATGCCAAGTTCGCTAAGGAGGCCGCCGAGGCTGGCCTGAAGAACCTGAAGGGTCACCGCAGCGTAGGTGGTATGCGTGCCTCTATCTACAACGCTATGCCGCGCGAGGGCGTTGAGAAGCTGGTTGAGTTCATGAAGAAATTTGCGGAAGAAAATCCGAAGGAAGAGAACTGATATGAAAAAGATCCAATTGCTGAATAAGATCGCTGCCTGCGGCACCGACGTGTTTGACAAGGCAGCCTATGAGGTCGCGGCAGAGGTAGAGAACCCGGATGCCATTCTGGTTCGCTCGGCCGTGATGCACGATATGGAATTCGGCGCTGACCTGCGCGCCATCGGCCGTGCCGGCGCCGGCGTGAACAACATTCCGATCGAGCGCTGCACCGAGCAGGGCATCGTGGTATTCAATACCCCCGGCGCCAATGCCAACGGTGTGAAGGAGCTGACCATTGCCGCCCTGATCCTTGCCTCGCGTAACGTCATCGGCGGTATCGAGTGGGTCAACACCCTCAAGGGCAGCGAGGGCATTGCCAAGGCCGTAGAGACCGGCAAGGGTGCCTACGTAGGCCACGAGCTGCACGGCAAGAAGCTGGGCGTGGTTGGTCTGGGCGCTATCGGCGGCCTGGTTGCCAACGCGGCAGACGCGCTGGGCATGCAGGTCATCGGCTGTGACCCCTACATTACCGTAAACGCTGCCTGGGCGCTTTCCACCGCCGTCAAGAAGGCCGCCTCGTATGAGGAGATCTACCAGGAGGCAGATTACATCACCCTGCACGTTCCCTCCACCAAGGAGACCAAGGGCATGATCTGCAAAAAGACGCTGGATATGATGAAGGATGGCGTTCGCATCGTCAACCTCGCCCGCGCCGACCTGGTCAACGCCGCTGATATGAAGGAGGCACTCGCCTCCGGCAAGGTAGCCGCCTACATCACCGACTTCCCGACCGAGGAGACCGTAGGTGCCCCCGGCATCGTGAACATCCCGCACCTGGGCGCCTCGACCTACGAGTCTGAGGATCATTGTGCCGTGATGGCCGCCAAGCAGGTTGCCGACTACCTCGAGAACGGTAACATTCTCAACTCCGTCAACTTCCCGAACGTCAGCATGCCGCGCGCCGGCGCACAGCGCATCTGCGTGCTGCACCGCAACGTGCCCAACGTGCTTTCCCGCGTGACCTCGCTGGTCTCGGCCGAGGGCATCAACATCGAGAACATGTCCAACGGCTCGCGCGGTGAGGAGGCTTACACCATTCTGGACGTGAGCCGCCCCGTGAGCGAGGAGACGGCCAAGGTCTTTGCCAAGATCGAGGGCGTTCGCCGCGTAACGCTGCTGTAAGAAACGCAATAGAATACGTTGCCAAGGGGCGAGGAATCTTACAATTCCTCGCCCTTTTTTCGCAGACACCGTAGGGGAGGATGATTCTCGCTGCGGCTCGGTCACCGTGCCGCGGATCCCCAAAACTCGGCAAGCTCGCTTCGGGGAACCCCTGCGCGCGGCTCTGACATGCCCCCGGCATGTCATTCACTACCGCTCGGCCGCCACGCTACCTCCCCTACGGTAGTAGGTAGCGGCCATTCTTCTCCCCCTGCGCGTGCGTGCCGTTTTTTGGACGTTTTTACCGGTTTTTGGACGTTTTTCCCTTGTTCCTTTCTTGTAAAATATGGTATCATACAAAAAACAGGGTCTTTCTGTCCGCGGGCCGTTTTTGGGCGCGGCACAGGCCCTTCCGAAAGGAGATTTTATCATGCATACAGAACAGAAAACGCTTTCACCCATCGGTGCCAATTTGAATGCCGGCGCTTTTCCGGCCGTTGGCCGTACCGCCTACGTGACCACCCCCGTCACGGCTGACGAGCTGGCCGCCCTGCTGATCGAGGGTCGCATAGAGCAAAAGGCCTACCGCCTGACTACCGGCTCGCTGACGCTGAAGGATGGCGAATACTGCGGCAACGGCGCCGTGATCGTTGCCGAGCAGCCCCTGACCGTGACCGGCGACCGCGTTGCCCTTTCCCGGCTGAGCTGGCTTGCCCCCTGTGGCATTGCCGCTGCCGCTACCGAGATCGCGCTTTGCTGCGTAGAGGCAAGCGGCCTGAAGGCCGAGGCCGGCGTGAAGACCGTCACCGTGAAGAATGCGCGTGTCACGGGTGACCTGCTGCTGCCGGCCGTTGCCACTGCCACGGTGTGTGACAGTGTGATCGCGGGCAGCCTACAGGCAGGCGGCGCGGATATATACGTAGAAAATTGCGAGATCCGGGGCGGCGTGTGCTGCCGGGCAGACGACAGTAGCCTGCGTCGCAGCACGGTGCTTGGCACCACAGAGCTCTTGGGTGGCACCAACCTGCTGCTGGCAGAATGCAGCCTTTCTGACGTGCGCCTTGCCGGCGTATACAACGCCGCTGTGATCTGCAACCGCCTTTCTGACCTGACGGCAGAGAAGAGCAGCAACGTCTTCGTGGCAGACAACTGCCTGAGCGGTGTGCTGCGCTCGCTTGAAAACAACTATATCTTAGCCAACGGCAATACCGCCGCCGGCGTTGAAAAGGTAGATACCACCAACGAAAGCGGCGACAACCTGACCGATCTTTCTGCCCGTGCCGCCTGCGGTGCAAACGAAGCGCTGCTGCCGAAGGTAGACCGCGACCTGTTTGTGGGCATGCCGCGCAAGGCCGCCGTGCGTGAGCGCGAGGGGGCTACCCGCGTAGCCACCGACTACTTAACCGAGGAGAGTGCAAGAAGCACCGTGGTCATCTTGGCCCCCGGCGCCTACGTGCAGGAAAATACCCTGCGCCTGCGCACCAACCTGCCGGGCGTGACCATCTATGCCTACGGCGTACTGCTGGAAAAGACACACTACACCGGCAACGCCATGCTGGTAGAGGAGACCGACCACATGAAGATCAAGGGTCTTGCCTTTGGCACGCCCTTCAATTCCTCGGGCAACACGCTGGCCGTTGCCAAGCGCGAGGGCGGCGAGATCGACCTGATCGGCGGTGCCGGCATGCTGCCGGACTGGACGGATAAAAACTACTATAGCTTCACCGGCCTGTCGGGCGGCATCTACGGCTACCGCCACGGCC
This sequence comes from Eubacteriales bacterium, assembly GCA_045631765.1. Classification (GTDB taxonomy): domain Bacteria; phylum Bacillota; class Clostridia; order Oscillospirales; family CAG-272; genus UBA1740. The sequence continues at coordinate 5,810 of JAZQVK010000113.1, read as the reverse complement.
ATGCCGAGCCGTATGCCGATATGAGCTTCCAAAAGCTGCTCGGCTATGACGAAAAGACCCGCATCAACACCATCGTGGCCGGCAAGGGCGTGTACGATCGGATCGAGGTAGGCGATACCATCACCTGCCGCGGCGGCCACGGCTGGGCTGCCCTGCAGCTGACCCGTTGCGATACCATTCTGCTCGAGGATGTGACCGTTTACGGCTGGTCCGGCTTTGCCACCAACGATAGCCAGAGCTACGGTGAAGGCGTGCATATGCACCGCGTATGGGTCACCTACGCCCCTGCCCCCCTCATCTCAAAGGAGACGTATGAGGAATACCGGGCACTGGAGAAGCAATACGGCGTTGATTTCGGCCTTTCGATCGATGAAAAGGGCCGCTACCGCGGCACGCCGCACAAGATGTCCTCGGTCGATTCGACCCACTCCTCGCACGGTCATGCCGGCCTGCACGCCGTCTCCTGCCAGTTTGAGTCGATGTGTGATGACGGCACCAACCAATGCTCCGCCCATGGCCGCGTGGCAGGCTGGGAGGATAACGGCGACGGTACCATCAAGCTCTACTATAAGAGCCTGCTCTCTCGCGTGGCGCTCATGCTCGGCCATAAGAACAGCGGCATGTGCTGTATCAAATTCTCCAAGGGCGAGCTGCTCTATATGTACACCTCTAAGGGCCGTGTCGTTTGTAACAATTCTCCCGTCCTTTCTGATGCGGTGGTCGAGTGCACGCGGGATAACGGCATGGGCGGCACCGAGACGGTGTTCTCTATGCTCGTGAAGAAGGATGACGTCAACCTTTCCGCCTTTGAGGACGTTGAGTTTGATACCGCCAACCCCCACGTCAGCTACATCGCGGTGGATAACCACTCCTGGTCATCGGATCACTATCTCTTTGATAACTGTCTCATCCGCGATATGCGCTCGCGCGGCCTTCTGATCCAGGCCTCGCGCGGTGAGGTCAAAAACTGCTCCTTCACCGGCTCGGGCATGTCCGGCGTGCTGGTATGGCACGATATGGGTTGGGGCGAATCCGGCATCTCCAGCTACGTCAAGATCCAGAACAACTATTTCGAGAACAACGGCCACTACGGCGATCAGATCATCTGGACACCCATCTACATCATGGGCATTGGCCGCAACATGAAGGAGGATTCCTTCACCCAGGTAGAGATCGAGGTCAGCGGCAACCAGATCATGAATTACAACACCAGCTACGCCATGGCCCTGGCCGGTGTTAAGGGTGCCCATATTCATGATAACGTCTTTGGCACGCGCAAGGCCGCGTGTGGCGAGCAGAAGGCCTCGATCCGTATGGATTCCTGCATGGATATCTGCATCGAGGGCAATACCTACCCTGATGCTCTGCAAACGGCAGAGCAGCGCATCTCGGCCGCCTGCTATGCCGATATCACAGGTGCGGATGCGGCCGGCCTGCCGGTAGACACCACCCGCTACCAGGATACCGATTCCTTCCGCGAGAGCCAGCCCAGCTGGAAGACGGACGGCACCGTGCTTTACCACGGCGGCTGGCAGGTAGGCTGCTCTGACCGTGCAACGGGTGAGAATTTTACCCCCTACACCACCTATGAAAAGGAAAACCGTTGGCTCTGTAACACCACCGCCAACCTCTGGGGCGGCAAGCGCCAGGGCGGGTTGTGGATGACCGGTGCCTTTACCTTTGCCACGGTGCCGGATTACAACGTCGTTATCACCTACTGTGTCCCGGCAGACGGCGACTACGAGCTGGGCTGTGCCGGCTTCCTGCCGCCGCATGGCGATGGCCAGGCAGACGGCCTGTGGGCCGTGGGCAGCGAGGGCAAGCTGCTGTGGCCGAAGGCCGGCGCAAGCTACGCCGATGATGGCGCCTTCCTGCGCATCACGCCCGCAATGACCGAGACCGGCGTGCGCGAGCTGCTTAAGGGCGTCAAGGTCTCCCTGCGTAAGGGGCAGATCTTAGAGTTCGTTGCCCGCAGCACCAACGATTCCTGGAGCGCCTTCTCCTTCCTGCCCATGGTCATTAGACCGGCAGAGGAATAACCGATGTAGTGGCAGCCCGTGTGTTTTGAACACACGGGCTGCTTTTGCGTGTGCGCCGGGCTCTTGTGTTTGTCATCCCTTCGCCGCCATGCCAACACCGCCAGCCTGTAAAAACGTACGCAACCTTCCATATTTTTGTACATTTTTACAGTTTTCTTGCATGCTTACCCCTTTTTTTTAGGCGAATTTTATGATATGATAAAGGTGTAACGCTATTCAAAAGGAGCAAAACCACATGAAGCAATCAAAATCTACCCTTCTTTGTAAGCTACTGTGCCTGTGCATGGCGCTGTGTATGCTGTTTACACTGGCGGCCTGCGATGGCGGTAATACGCCGGGCGGCGGCGAGACCCCGGGCGGTGAGACCCCCGGCGGCGAGACCCCCGGTGGTGAAACGCCCGGTGGTGAGACCCCCGGTGGTGAGACCCCCGGCGGTAACGAGAGCGAGCCGCCTGTGGCCGTTTCCGGCACCGGCCTTACCGGCATCCCGGCAGACGTAAACGCTGCCTATGCCCCCATTGCCATCGGCGATCTGGCCGGCGGTACCTGCGCGGTAGATGCCACCGGCTTTGACGGTGGTGCCAAGCTCGATGAGAGCGCCTTCCCCTACCTCGGTCGCGAGGGCGGTGAAGGGGTAGAGGTCACCGTTGCCAATGTCGTTTCTATGCTGCGCACCGGCGGCTTTGAAAGCAAGGTCTACCGCCTGGCGGGCACCGCCCCGGTGGTGATCGACGGCGCAACCAACCGCACCTACGAGGGCAACGGTGCCGTGCTCTTGACAAACGTACCGTTGCAGATCAAAAACAGCAAGGGCGTCACCTTTGAGAATATCACCATTATCAACGTCTCGGGTGGCCCGGCCATGACCTTTGAAAAGACCAGCCCCATCACCCTGCGCGGGGTAGAGGCAGTTGGCGGCACCGGCATCACGATGGATGCCCATTCCGCAAACGTGACCATCTCCTCCTCGCGTATCCTTGCAACCGGTGATGGCCTTGCCATCGAATCGGTCGCTACGGCCACCATTTACGATAGCGTGATCGTAGCCGGCGGTACAGGTCTTTCTGTCGGCGGCACCGACGTATTCGTTGAAAACTGTCTGATCAACGCCCCGGCCGGCGGCGTGCGCATCACGGCTGATGATTCCCGCGTTTGGTATTCCACCGTGCGCGGCGATATCAAGGCTGCTGAGACCACCAACCTGCTCGTAGCCGAGAACCTCGTCTACGGTACCCCCGTATCGGTCGAGGTGAAGGGGGCGCACAACTCTGTCGTCCTGCTCAACCGCATGATGGGCGCGGGCATTGAGGATAGCACCAGTATCTTCGTGGCCGATAACGCCATGGGCTACGATCTGGCCGCCAGCAACGTCAATTACCTGCTGGGCAACAACAATACCTTAGGCGACAAGGCCGCCGTGCGCCTGAGCGAGGTTACCAACCAGAGCGGTAACACCCTCAACGACGTGGATGCCCGCCTTGAGGTCGGTGCCAACGAGGAGCTTTTGCCCAAGCAGAATAAGGATGCCTTCGTCGGCATGGCGCGCAAGGAGACCGTGCGCGAGCGTGATCTCGCCAGCGACCGCCCCATTCACATGTATTTAGAGGAAGAGGCAAAGAGATCGACCACCGTTATCCTTGCCCCCGGCGCCTATTCCTATACCGGCGTGATTCATTTCAGAAACCAAACGCTGCCCAACACCACCGTGTATGCCTACGGTACGCTGGCAGAGCGCGCGGATTACCACAATAGCAACATCTCCGTTTCCGACACGAAAAATCTGACCATCAAGGGCATTGCCACCGGCCACCCGATGAACTCCTCCGGTAACACCATCGTCGTTGCCAAGCGCGAGGGCAAGTATATCGACGTGATCGCCGGCGCCGGCATGGTCAAGGGTTGGACGGATACCAGCTACTACAACTTCTCCGGCCTCTCCGGCGGAATCTACGGCTACCGCTACGGCCATAACGAGCCGTATGCCGATATGGTCTTCCAGCAGATCGTTGGCTACAATGCGCAGACCGGCATCATCACGATGGCGCTCGCCGCCTCTACCTACAACCTGATCGAGGTAGGCGATAGCATCACCTGCCGCGGCGGCAACGGTGCCGTGGCCATTGCGGTCGTCAGATCGGAAACGCCCACCTTTGAGGATGTGACCGTATACGGTGCCGGCGGCTTCGCCTTTAACGATAGCCTGAACACCGGCAAGAGCCTGAACCTGCATCGTGTGTGGGTCACCACCGCCGCTGCCCCCGTCATTACCGAGGAGGAATATAACACCTACCTGGGCTATGAGCAGAAGTACGGCGTAGACTTTGGCGTCATGATCGATGATAACGGCTATTACCGCGGCTCGCCGCACCGCATGTCCACGATCGATGCGACCCACTCCAGCCACTGTAAAGAGGGCATTAAGCTCACCTCCTGCCTCTTTGAGACCATGTGCGACGATGGCACCAACCAGTGCTCGGCCCACTGCCGTCTCTTTGACGTGAAGGACCTGGGCGACGGCACGCTGAAGCTGACCTACATGACTACCCTGTCGAGAATTGCCTATAACGTAAACGGCTCTCGCTCCGGCGGTATGGCCTGCCAGCCCTTTGCCGTAGGTGACCCGCTGTACATGTATACCAGCAAGGGTCAGGTCATTTGTAACAATTCCCCCGTTCTTTCCGCCTCGAAGAATGAGCCCGTCTTCCGCAACGAGTTCGGTGGCACGCACCAGTCCTGGTCGATCACCGTGAAGAAGGATGACGTGAACCTGGCCGCTATCGAGGGGCTGGAGCTGAAGCGCGGCACCCCGTTTGAGGATTACGTGGCCGTGGATAACCACGCCTGGTCCTCGGATGGCTACGTGATCGACAACTGCCTGATCCGCGATATGCGCTCGCGCTGTCTGCTTCTGCAGTCCTCGAACGGTATCGTCAAGAACTGCTCGCTCACCGGCTCCGGCATGTCCGCCGTGCTGATCTGGCACGATATGGACTGGGGTGAATCCGGCATCTCGGCCAACATCAAGGTGCAGAACAACTACATCGAGAACAACGGCCACTACGGTGATCAGATCATCTGGACGCCTATCTACGTCATGGGTCTTGGCGAGACCGTGCAGGATGATTTCTTCACCCAGGTGAACATCGAGATCACCGGCAACCACATCGTCGATTACAATACCACCTACGCCATCGCACTGGATAGCGTGCGTGAGGCCAAGATCCTGAACAACACCTTCAGCGCACGTAAGGGCTACACGGCCGAGGAATCGATCGCTATGCGCCTCTTCGCCGTGAAGGATATCGAGATCGCAGGCAACACCTTTGCCAGCCCCGACGTGATCACCGAGGACGTGATCAGGCCCGAGCGGTTTAAGAACATCTACGGCAAGGACGTAGAGTTTGACGGCCTGCCCCTCTTTACCGACGACGTATAAAGCAAAAACCCCCAAGCGGCAGCCGCACGGCGACCTGCTTTATCGCAGGTCGCCGAACTAAGTTTGCCCATACGGGCAAGTGAAGTTTACTGCGTAAGTGAAGTTATCCTGCGGATAGTGAAGTTTTGCCTTCGGCAAAGTGGGCAAACTTAACTTCACTTGATGCTTTGCATCGCAAAGCGACAAACTTCACTGCGTAGTAACTTCACTTTCACGTTAGTGAAAACTTCACTTATTACCACCCGAAAAATGAAAAGGTATAACACACTATACCTTGCAGGTAAGGAAGTGTGCAAAACGGACGAGAAAAATCTCGTCCGTTTTGATTTTGATAT
>JAZQVK010000112.1:0-2174 GCA_045631765.1 Eubacteriales bacterium | reverse complement strand
AGTCAAGCGCCGAGGCACTATCATCTAAAATCAGAATACGTGGTCGGCGCACCAGGGCGCGCGCAATGGTCAAGCGCTGGCGCTGGCCGCCGGAAAGGTTTTTCCCGTTTGCCTCCAACATATAGGAAAGCTCGCCTTCTTTTTCGTGAACGAAATCGGCAGCACAGGCGCTCTCTAACGCCTGCCACATTTCTTCATCGGTGGCATCCTTTTTACCAACGCGCAAATTGTCCCGTATGCTACCACGGAACAGCTGTGCCTTTTGCGGCACAAGGCCAATCTCGCGGCGCAAGGCATCCAGCGCGTAGGTAGAAACGTCCTGCCCGTAGACCTCGGCCACGCCCTCGCTTGCCGGGTAGGCGCGGTAGATCAAGCTGATAAGCGAGGATTTACCCGAGCCGGTGCCGCCGATGATGCCAACCGTCTCTCCCGGCATGACCGTTAAACTGACGTCAGAAACGGCAGGGGCAGCAGCGCCGCGATAGGTAAGAGAGGCATGCGAGAAGCGAACGGCCGGCTCGCCCGGTGCCAGCACGGGGATATCCGCCCCGGTGGTAGGCTCAGGCTCTATTTCCAGCACGGCAGCAATGCGCTTGCCACAGGCCACGCTTTTGGTCATGGTGATGATCAGATCGGCCAGCTTGATCAGCTCGACCAAGATCTGAGACATATAGTTATACAGCGCGATCACGGCGCCCTGCGTCAGCAGGCCGTGCTCTACCTGCAGCGCGCCGATATGCATCAGCCAAATGATAGCGGCATTGATGATCACAAAGGTGAGCGGGTTGAGAAGCGCTGAAAGGCGACCAACGCGCCGCTGCACCACGGTCAGCTCTTCATTTTTCTCGGCAAAGACTTTCCTTTCCGCCTCCTCGCGGTTAAAGGCGCGGATCACGCGTGCGCCGCCCAGGTTTTCGCGCACCAGGCGCAAAACGCCATCCAGCCTGGCCTGCACCCGTTTATAAAGCGGCATGCACAGCAGCATGATGCCGAATACCACGATAGAAAGAATCAGAATGGTCAGGCCGAACACCAGCGCCGTTTGCGGCTCTACCGCGTAGGCCATGATCATGGCACCAAACACCACAAAGGGAGAACGAAGCAGAAGGCGCAGGGTAAGATTCAGCCCGGTCTGTACCTGATTCATATCGCTGGTCATACGGGTGATCATGGTAGACTGGCCAAGTGCATCCAGCTCGCTATAGGAGAGCTTGCCTATATGCGCCATCAGCGCATGGCGCAGGCGCGCCACAAAGCCAACAGCGGCTCGCGCGGCAAAATACTGCGCGGTGATCGAAAAGCCAAGGCCAACCAAGCCAAGCGCGACAAGCAAAAGCGCCATGCGCACCACGTATGGGGTATCCCCCGCTTCTATGCCCGTATCAACAATAGCGGCCACCACCAGCGGCACCAGCAGCTCAAGCAGGGCCTCACACAGCTTAAACAGGGGGCCAAGGATGCTTTCTTTTTTATATTCACGCAAATAAACAAGCAGCTTTTTCACAGCGTTCTCCTTCATTGCAACAGATGCTTCTTATATTTTACAAGGTTTCCAGATAAAAATCAACCGGTTTACCCGTTTTCCTACGCAAAAAAATTCACCAAATATTCACTTGCCTATTTGGCAAAAACATGATATACTAAGGAAAAAGACGCAGGAGGTTCCTATGCGCCGTATTATTTGCTTATTACTTCTTCTCACGTTGCCGCTTCTTGGAGGATGCGATCTCATCAATCCCCCCGTCACGCAAAATGATGGCCCCGGCGGCAACGAATCGACCGCTACGCTGCCGCTTCTGACAACGGTGGTATTTTCGATCGGCAAGGCGGATGCCATTCTGATTCATAACGAGGAGCATGCTATTCTGATCGACACCGGCGAGATCGAGGATGCTGCCGAGGTATTGTCTTACCTGCGCAGAGAAAAGATCGAGCAACTGGATGCCATGATCTTAACGCATTACGATAAGGATCACGTAGGAGGTGCCGCCGGCATGGTAGAGGGTATTACCATTGGCGCGGTGTACGGCACCTATGAAAGCAAGCAGAGCGCTGAATACGATCAATATGCCGCGGCGCTTGCCCAAAAGGGGCTTACCGCCACGGTGGTCAAGGAAGCTACCCGGCTCACCTACGGTGATATCAGCATGATGCTTTACCCGCCCGAGACCACC
>JAZQVK010000111.1:0-8722 GCA_045631765.1 Eubacteriales bacterium | reverse complement strand
GGCTCGCCGCCCGAAGAAGACCGCCATCGTGGCCGAGCTGGACGGTACCGTCAGCATCCACACCGAGAAGAAGCTCAGCCGCGTAACCGTTACCCCCACCGCAAGCGACCTGGCACCTGTCGTATACGATATTCCGTTCGGCATGCGCTTGATCGTAGAGGATGGTGATAGCGTGATCTGCGGCCAGGCTCTGACTGAGGGTTATCTCAGCCCGCAGGACGTTCTGCGTCTCAACGGTCTGGATGCCGCTTACGATTATATCATCCGCGAGGTACAGAAGGTATACCGTGGTGAGGACGTTGAAACCAACGATAAGCACGTAGAGGTGATCGCCCGCCAGATGACCCGTAAGGTGAAGGTAGAGGATGCCGGTGACACCGGTCTGCTCTCCGGCTCCGTGGTCGATATTCTGGAGGTGCGCGCCGAGAACGAGGCTGTTGAGGCTCGTATTGCTGCCGGCGAGGATACGCTGCGCACGGCAACTACTTCTCCTGTGCTGCTTGGCATCACCAAGGCCTCGCTGCTGACCGAATCCTTCCTCTCCGCCGCCTCCTTCCAGGAGACCACCAAGGTGCTGACCGAGGCCGCCATCCGCGGTAAGGTTGACCACCTGCTTGGTCTGAAGGAGAACGTTATCATCGGTAAGCTGATCCCTGCCGGTACCGGCCTGGATTGCTACCGTGACGTGGAGATCGACGATAAGGAAGCCCCCGCTTCCACCGAGGGGATCGCCGCGCAGGCAGTTGCCCCGGTTGAGGAAGAGGCTGTCGTTGTTGAAGAGATCCCCGAGCTTGAGGCCGGGGAGGCTGAGGCCTGATTCCCCTAAAAAAACAAGGGCTGTGCTACCCCGGTAGCACAGCCCTTCTAATTTTTTCAAATAAAAAAGAAAGTGAAGATTTTTTAACAAAACACTTGACAATACTACAAGCAAAGTGATATAATAAGTTGTCTGCGTATGGGGTGAACTATGCCCATTCGCTGAATTGCGTATATCACGGCGCTTTTCTGGAGAGTGCTGCGCATATAGAATATTATGAGAAGAAGGAGGAGAAACATGCCAACTTTTAACCAGCTCGTAAAGAACGGCCGCTCTAAGTCGACTTACAAGTCCAAGACCCCGGTTCTGCAAAGAGGCTTCAACACTCTGACGAACCGTCCTACGGACCAAAGCTCGCCGCAAAAGAGAGGCGTTTGCACGAAGGTTACTACCACCAGCCCGAAGAAGCCGAACTCTGCTCTTCGTAAGATCGCAAAGGTTCGTCTGACCAACGGCATGGAGGCTACGACCTACATTCCCGGTATCGGCCACAACCTGCAGGAACACTCGGTTGTTCTGGTCCGTGGTGGTCGTGTACGTGACCTGCCTGGTGTTCGTTATCACATTATCCGTGGTAAGCTGGACGCGCAGGGCGTTGCAAACCGCAAGCAGGGACGCTCCAAGTACGGTGCAAAACGTCCCAAGAAGTAAAGCGATCCCGTAGGGATTTCTTATGTTTGTGCGTCATCAGTGTGCTGTAATTGTGTTGTTTCTTATCCGATTATAATAGACTGACGAGCACTAACGGAAGTTTCGCTTTCGAGTACCTATGATATCATCATTTAATGAAGGAGGGAAGTACAGTGCCAAGAAGAGGTCAGATTTCCAAGAGAAGCGTATTGCCGGATCCGGTATATAATTCCGAGCTTGTAACCAAGCTGATCAACAATATTATGCTGGATGGTAAGAAGGGCGTTGCTCAGAAGATCGTGTACGATGCTTTTGCTACGGTAGAGGCTAAGTCCGGTCAGAACGCGCTGGAGGTATTCCAGGCTGCTCTTGAGAACGTAATGCCGGTGCTGGAGGTTAAGGCTCGCCGTGTAGGCGGTTCTAACTACCAGGTGCCGATGGAGGTCCGCGCGGAACGCCGCCAGACCCTTGGTCTTCGTTGGATCACCACCTATTCCAGAAGCCGTGGTGAAAAGACGATGGCTGAAAGACTTGCAGCCGAAATTCTTGACGCGAAGGCCGGCATGGGCGGTTCTTTCAAAAAGAAGGAAGAAACCCATCGTATGGCTGAAGCGAACAAGGCTTTCGCTCACTACAGATTCTAATCTACCGCTATAAAACAAGGAGGATAAAAAAATGGCAAGAGACGTGTCGCTTGCTCAGACACGTAATATCGGTATCATGGCTCACATTGATGCCGGTAAAACGACCACTACTGAACGAATCCTGTTCTATACCGGTAAGACCCACCGCATCGGCGAGACGCATGACGGTACTGCTACCATGGACTGGATGGTACAGGAGCAGGAGCGTGGTATCACCATCACCTCTGCTGCTACTACCTGCTACTGGATCCCGACCGCGTGTCAGGAGAAGGCCGCTACCGATCCGAATTTCAAAAAGAACAATCAGTACCGCATCAATATTATCGATACCCCCGGTCACGTAGACTTTACCGTAGAGGTTGAGCGTTCGCTTCGCGTGCTTGACGGCTCTGTTACGGTATTCTGCGCAAAGGGTGGCGTTGAGCCGCAGTCTGAGACCGTTTGGCGCCAGGCTGACAAGTATGCCGTTCCGAGAATGGCATACGTAAATAAAATGGATATTACCGGTGCAAACTTCTTCCGCGTCGTACAGATGATGAAGGACCGTTTGCATACCAATCCGGTGCCGATTCAGCTTCCTATCGGTGCTGAATCCACTTTCCGCGGCATCATCGACCTCATGGAGATGAAGGCTGACGTGTACTATGATGACCTTGGTAAGGACATGCGTGTCGAGGAGATTCCTGCGGACATGCAGGAAATGGCCGAGGAATATCATAGCAACATGGTCGAGGCTATCTGTGAGACCGATGAAGAGCTTTTCGAGAAGTACTGCAACGGTGACGAGATCTCTGTTGAAGAGCTGAAGAAGGCGCTGCGTGCTGCTTGTATCGCGAATAAGCTGGTTCCCGTTGTTTGCGGTACCTCTTACAAGAACAAGGGCGTTCAGAAGATGCTGGATGCCGTTATCGACTATATGCCCGCTCCTACCGACATTCCCGCTATCCGTGGTGTGAACCCGGAGACCGGTGAGGAGGAAGATCGTCAGTCGGATGACAGCCTGCCCTTCTCCGCACTCGCATTCAAGATTGCAACCGACCCGTTCGTGGGCAAGCTCTGCTTCTTCCGCGTATACTCCGGTTCTCTTGAAAAGGGTTCTGCTGTATACAACTCTTCCAAGGATAAGGAAGAGCGCTTCGGCCGTATCCTGCAGATGCACTCCAATGACCGTAAGGATATCGACGTTGTTTACTCCGGCGATATCGCAGCCGCTATCGGCGTTCGTTACACCACCACGGGTGATACCTTCTGTGATGAGAAGCACCCCATTATCCTGGAGTCTATGGAATTCCCGGAGCCGGTTATTCGTGTAGCAATTGAGCCGAAGACCAAGGCTGGTCAGGAAAAGATGGGTATTGCTCTGGCTAAGCTGGCAGAGGAGGACCCGACCTTCCGTACCTACACCGATGATGAGACCTCTCAGACCATCATTGCCGGTATGGGTGAGCTTCACCTCGAGATCATCGTTGACCGTCTGCTTCGTGAATTCAAGGTAGAGGCTAACGTTGGTAACCCGCAGGTTGCTTACAAGGAGACCATTCGCAAGAAGGTTGACCAGGATACCAAGTACGCCCGTCAGTCGGGTCGTAAGGGTCAGTACGGTCACGTTAAGTTCACCGTTGAGCCGAACGAGTCCGGCAAGGGCTATGAGTTCGTTAATGCCGTTACCGGCGGTGCGATCCCGAAGGAATATATCCCTGCTGTTGATGCAGGTATCCAGGGCGCTATGCAGACCGGTATCCTGGCAGGCTACAACGTAGTAGACGTGAAGGTAACCCTGTACGATGGTTCCTACCACGAGGTAGACTCCTCTGAAATGGCATTCAAGATTGCCGGTTCTATGGCATTCAAGGAAGCTATGAAGAAGGCCAACCCCGTTCTGCTTGAGCCGATTATGAAGGTTAGCGTAACCATCCCGGATGACTATATGGGTGATGTTATCGGTGACCTGAACTCCCGCCGTGGCGCTATCGAGTCGATGGAGCCTGTTGCGGGTGGCCAGCAGGTCAATGCCAACGTTCCGCTTGGCGAAATGTTCGGCTATGCTACCGCACTTCGCTCCAGAACCCAGGGCCGTGGCGTTTACGCCATGGAGCCGAATGGCTTTACCGAGGTTCCGAAGTCCATTCAGGAAGAGATCATCAAGAGCCGCGCAAAGGCCGACTAATGCATCTTGACCCTTAGGCGCAGGCGATGCGCCACAAAATAAAAAAATAAAAAATAATATCTAGGAGGATATTTGAAATGGCAAAGGCAAAATTTGAAAAAACCAAACCCCATGTCAATATCGGTACCATCGGTCACGTTGACCACGGTAAGACCACTCTGACCGCAGCGATCACCAAGTTCCTCTCCCTGGGCAACGAGAACATCGACTTCATGGCTTACGACCAGATCGATAACGCTCCCGAAGAGAGAGCTCGTGGTATCACAATCAACACCCGTCACGTTGAGTATGAGACCGTTAACCGTCACTACGCTCACGTAGACTGCCCCGGCCACGCCGACTACGTTAAGAACATGATTACCGGTGCCGCTCAGATGGACGGCGCTATCCTGGTTGTTGCAGGTACCGACGGTCCTCTGCAGCAGACCCGTGAGCACGTTCTGCTTGCCCGTCAGGTAGGCGTTCCTGCTCTGGTTGTATTCATGAACAAGTGCGACATCGTTGACGATGAAGAGCTTCTCGATCTCGTAGAGATGGAAGTTCGTGACCTGCTCAGCGAGTATGATTTCCCGGGTGATGACATTCCGATCGTCCGTGGCTCTGCTCGTGTAGCTCTGGAGTCCGCTAACAAGGATGCTTCTGCTGATGAGTACGCTCCCATTAAGGAGCTGATGGATGCAGTTGACTCCTACATCCCCACTCCTGCTCGTAACGATGACCTGCCCTTCCTGATGCCTGTCGAGGACGTATTCTCGATCTCCGGCCGTGGTACTGTTGCTACCGGTCGTGTAGAGCGTGGCGTTATTAAGATGAACGAGACCATCGAGATCGTTGGTATTAAGGAGACCAAGACCACCGTTGTTACCGGTATCGAGATGTTCCACAAGCTGATGGACTTCGCTGAGGCTGGTGATAACATCGGTGCTCTGCTCCGTGGTATCCAGAAGAACGAGATCGAGCGTGGACAGGTTCTGTGCAAGCCCGGTTCCGTTACCCCTCACACCAAGTTTGAGGGCCAGGTTTACGTTCTGACCGAGAAAGAGGGCGGTCGTCAGAAGCCTTTCTTCTCCGGCTACCGTCCGCAGTTCTACTTCAGAACCACCGACGTTACCGGCGTAATCAACCTGCCTGCAGATGTTGAGATGTGCCGCCCTGGCGACAACGTTAAGATGACCGTTGATCTGATCACTCCTATCGCTTGCGAGAAGAACCTTCGTTTCGCAATCCGTGAGGGTGGTAGAACTGTTGGTTCCGGCGTTGTAGTTGAGATCATCGACTAATTTTCGCCTTAAAATGCCGTGTGCCTCGCGCACACGGCATTTTTCAAAACCATATACTAATCATAAGAGATCTTTGGGGTTTGGTGAAATTCCATACCGGTGGTAAAGTCCACGAACGCGCAAGCGCCGAACGGGTGCAATTCCCGTACCGACGGTGGCACAGTATGTGCCGAAAGTCCGGAAGAGAAAAGATCGAAGAAAAGAGCCCCCATATCTTTTTGGGGGCTTTTTCTGCCTTTTCGATCCCTTTTCTGCCTTTTTCCTCCCCGGAGAAAGAAAGGAAACATGATGAAAACAAAAACGAAATCCTCTTTACTTTACTTAGCCAAGATCGGCGTTTTATCGGCGATGGCAACGGTTTTTATGCTGTTTGAATTTCCGCTGCCCATTGCCCCCTCGTTTTACGAATTGGATTTTAGCGAGGTGGCCGTTCTGATCGGCAGCTTTTCACTTGGCCCCTTGGCAGGCATCCTGATCGAGTTTATCAAAATTCTGATCAATTTGCTGATCAACGGGACCGATACGTTTTTTGTAGGTGAGCTTGCCAATTTCTTGATGGGCTGCTCCTTCGTGCTGCCCGCCGCGTTTGTGTATTACCGCAAAAAGACCTTAAAGCGCGCCATCGTTGGTATGGTTGCTGGAACGCTCTCGCTCGTTTTTGTCGGTGCACTTTGCAACTACTTTTTGATGATACCTGCTTACGTCTATCTTGCGGGCTACCCGATGGATGCCATTATCGGCATGGGGGCGGCTGTCAATCCGGCGATCAAGGATCTTTTGACGCTGATCATCATTGCCGTTATCCCCTTTAACCTGATCAAGGGAGTCCTCTGTTCACTGTTTACCGGCCTGCTTTATAAGCGCGTTTCACACCTTCTGCACAAATAAGAGGTACCCCGTGTGTTGCACAACACACGGGGTACCTCTTTTTCGGTGCCAATTGGCCTGCGGCGAATGGGTTGCGTGCGGTTATGCTGCTCAGGGTGCCGGCAGCAACCGTCAATCCTATCTAAGCCGATTTCCGTCTGTGCGGTAACAAAAACTTTTTCAAAAGTTTTTGCGGGGTGTGGGGTGCTTTTTTCAAAAAGCACCCCACCGCCTTCTCTTCACCCAAGCCCGGCCGTCAGACGGATCAGCAGGTCGATATCATCCGGCTGTACTGCTGCCTCGTTTGCCGCGCGGTTACGGCGGATCTCGCCACACCGATCGCACTTATGAATAATGATATACCCCTTGCGTGGGTCTGTCTCTACGCGAATGGGGCGCAGAATGCCGCCGCAATCGTTCTGCCGGTCGCCCGGGTTTACGTCTACGTGCAGCGAGCAAAGACAGCGTGGGCAATGGTTGCGTGAGCTGTAGCCCAGCGGTAGCACCGCAAAGCCGCAGTTTTTGCAAATAAACCCGTCATCGTTTTTTTGAAAGCGCTTGTTTTCCATGTCAGATCCTGCTTTTGATAGTTTTTGTGCTTTTGGCGCATACTGAAAGCGAAAGGAGAATTCACATGAAAAAAGCTTGTATGCGCATAGTTTTGTTCTTGCTGCTTTTGCAGCTGGTTTGGCTGCCGGTGCAGGCCGCTGTGAGTGTGCAGCCGCTTGGCATGATCGACAGCATCCTGCCGGATGAGCTGCCGGGCAGCAGCACAGCCCCTCGCAATGGGCAAGAGGTGACACAGCCCGGCCGTGCCGGGCAGGGGAGCCGTGATGCAACCGGTCAGGCAGCCCCCTCGCCAAGCGGCGAGAGCTTTTCCATCGGCATGGCCGTTTTGGTGGTCGGCCTGGCAGTCATTTCGTTGGTAATTGCTATTCTTTACGTGTTCCGCGGGCGAAGCCAGCGGCGGGATTGATCATTTTCCTACGCAGAAGCGCTTGAAGATATCGGCAATGATCTCCTCGTTAACGGCGCGGCCATCTAATTCTGCCATGGCACCCAGTGCCAGCTCTAAGTCGCTTGCCGCCGCATCGGCCGGTAGGCCGGTTGAAAAGGCAGAAATCGAGGTGGCCAGGTGCTCTTGCGCGCGGGAGAGCGCGGCGTATTGCCGGGCAGAGGAGAGAATAGCTTCCTCACCCACGCGAAGCGTCTCGTCGGTAAACAGCTGCTCTACCAGCGCCGTCAGCGCGTCGAGCCCCTCGCCGCTGACAGCCGAGACCGGCAGCACGTGCGGGAAGGTGGAAAGCGCATCCGGCTTGATGGCGCGCGGCAGATCGGATTTATTAAGCAGCAGGATCACGGGCTTTTCGTAGCCTGCAAGCTCGTCAAGCCAGGCGCGATCCTCGTCTGAAAGGGGCTGCGAGGCGTCTAACACCGCCAGCAGCAGCTCACATTCTTCTATGCGCGCGCGGCTGCGCGAAACGCCGATCTGCTCCACCGGGTCGCTTGCCTCACGCAGACCGGCGGTATCAAATAAGCGTAGCATCACGCTGCCAAGCGGCAGGGACGTAGCCAGCACGTCACGTGTGGTGCCTGCCAGCTCGGTCACAATGGCCAGATCCTCGCCTGCCAGGCGGTTATATAGCGAGCTTTTACCCACGTTTGGCCGGCCGCAAAGCACGGTAGGGATCCCCTCGTTAATGGCGTGACCGGTGCGATAGGTCTTGCGCAACGCCTGCATACGGTCGGAAATCGCACGCAGATGGCCAACGATCTCCTCGTCCGTCAGGTCGGCAAGATCCTCATCCGGGTAGTCGATCTTCGCATATAGCGTGCTCAGCAGCGAAAGCAGACGGTCGTGCAGCTCGCCAAGTGCGCGCGATAGCTCTGTACGCGCCGGCGCGGCCGAAAGGCGTATCTGCGCTGTGCTGCCAGCCTCCAGCAGGCAGCCAATGGCCTCTGCCTCGGTCAGTGACAGGCGCCCGCTAAGAAGGGCGCGGCGGGTAAATTCCCCCGGCCCAGCCTGCTCGGCGCCGGCTGCAAGGAGCGCGGTCAATACGGTTTTGGTCAGTAGAATGCCGCCGTGGCAGCTGATCTCTGCCGTATCCTCGCCGGTGTAGGAGTGCGGCGCGCGGAAGAGCGAGACGATCACGTCGTCGATCGGTGCCCCCTCAAAGATCACGTCGCCATAGGCCGCCTGCCGCGCGGGGAGGGCGGAAAGCGGTTTGCCGCTTCGCAGCACCACGCAGCGAGAGACGATCTCGATCGCCTCCGGCCCCGAAACGCGAATAAGCGCGACCCCACCCTTGCCGGGTGG
>JAZQVK010000110.1:0-3073 GCA_045631765.1 Eubacteriales bacterium | reverse complement strand
CCCGGGGCGTTGAGATGGATTTTGAGATCAAGCGGCTTGAGCCGCTGTTTGCTGACCGGGCAGAATACGATGCGTTTTGTAAACGGCACAACCGCGCCGTGGTTGGCCGCGCCGAGCTTGCTACATATAGCGGCAGCTGCTTCCTCGGCATTGATGCCGGCTCTACCACCACCAAGCTTGCCTTGATCGGTGAGCAGGGCGAGCTGCTGTTTTCGTTCTATGCCAACAACCAGGGCAACCCCATCGGCACCGCGATGAAGGCCATTCGCATGCTGAAGGAGGCCATGCCGCAGGGCACGCACATCGCCCGCTCCTGCTCCACCGGCTACGGTGAGGCGCTTCTTAAATCCGCCTTCTGCCTTGACGAGGGCGAGGTAGAAACGGTTGCCCATTGCACGGCCGCCTCCTTCTTTGACCCGCAGGTGGATTGCGTGCTGGATATCGGCGGCCAGGATATGAAGTGTATTCGCCTGAAGAACGGCGTGGTAGATACCGTGCTGCTGAACGAGGCATGCTCCTCCGGCTGCGGCTCGTTTATTGAAAACTTTGCTACATCGCTTGGCTATACCGCACCCGAATTTGCGCAAGAGGCCCTCTTTGCCGAGAATCCGGTCGACCTTGGTACCCGCTGCACAGTGTTTATGAATTCCAACGTGAAGCAGGCACAAAAGGAAGGTGCCACGGTTTCCGATATTTCTGCCGGTCTTGCCTATTCGGTCATCAAAAACGCGATCTTTAAGGTGATCAAGCTGGCTGATGCCTCTGATCTTGGCCGTCACGTTGTGGTGCAGGGCGGTACCTTCCATAACCGCGCCGTGCTGCGCGCTTTTGAGAAGATTGCCGGTGTTGAGACAGTCTGCCCGGATATATCCGGCATTATGGGCGCTTTTGGTGCTGCGCTGCTGGCAAAGAACCATTATCACGGGCAGCAGACAACGACCCTTTCCTTAGATGAGATCCTGGCCTTGACCTATACCTCTACTACCACGCGCTGCGGTGGCTGCTCCAATCACTGCATGCTGACCATCAACCGCTTCCCGGGCGGGCGTCGCCACATTACCGGCAATCGCTGTGAAAAGGGTCTGGGCGGCGAAGGGAAGAAGCAGGATGTTCCCAACCTCTTTGCCTATAAGCTCAAACGCATGTTTGATTACGAAACGCCGGCTCCCGAGGTGGCGCCGCGCGGCACGATCGGTATTCCGCGCGTGCTGAATATGTATGAAAACTATCCGTTCTGGGCGACCTTTTTTGGTCAGCTCGGCTTCCACATCGTTCTTTCCCCTCTCTCGGATAGAAAGCTGTATGAGCGCGGTATGGAATCAATCCCCTCGGAATCCGAGTGCTACCCGGCCAAGCTTTCGCACGGCCACGTGCAATGGCTGATCGACGAGGGCGTCAAAACGATCTTCCACCCCTGCGTATACTATGAGTATAAGGAATATGAAACAACGCAAAACTGCTACAATTGCCCGATCGTTGTCTCTTACCCGGAAAACCTGAAAAACAACGTAGAGGCAATTGCGGATGGTAATGTGCGTTACGTGCGCCCCTTTTTGGCCTTCCGCAGTGAAAAGGCGGCAACCGACCGCCTGGTAGACGTGTGTCGCGAGGAATGGGGCATCCCCGAAAAGGAGGTGCGCCGTGCCGCTCACACCGCCTGGGTAGAGCAGCGCCGTGCCAAGGCTGACGTGCGTGCAGCCGGCGCTGCCGCGCTGGAGTGGATGAAGAAAAACGGCAAAAACGGCATCGTAATTGCCGGCAGACCCTACCACCTTGACCCAGAGATCAACCACGGCATCCCGGAGATGGTAACCACCTTTGGCCTTGCCGTGCTGACAGAGGATAGTCTACCAATTGATTTTACCCCTACCCGCCCCATTCGCGTGCTTGACCAATGGGTCTATCACTCCCGCCTGTATGCGGCGGCGGAATTTGTTCGCACGCGGGATGATTTAGAGCTTTTGCAGCTCAATTCCTTTGGTTGTGGCTTGGATGCTGTCACGACCGATCAGGTTGCCCAGATCTTAGAGGGGAGCAATAAGCTGTATACCGTTCTTAAGATCGATGAGGTAAACAACCTTGGTGCGGCACGCATCCGTCTACGCAGCTTGTTCGCCGCTATGAAGATGCGGCGCGAGCAGGGCATCTGTGCTGCCCCCAAGAGCATTGCTTATCAGCGTACCCACTTCACCAAGCAGATGAAGAAGGAGGGTTATACGTTGATCGCGCCGCAGATGAGCAAGATTCATTTTGATATCCTGGAGCCTGTTTTCCGTAAACACGGCTACAACGTTGTGATCTTGACCAATACCAACCGCGCTGCGATCGATACCGGCCTGAAGTACGTGAACAACGATGCCTGCTATCCCTCTATTTTGACGATTGGTCAGATCATGGATACGGTGCTTTCCGGCAAGTATGATACGAACCGCCTGGCTATTTTAATGTCACAGACGGGCGGCTGCTGTCGCGCCAGTAACTACGTAGGCTTTATCAGAAATGCGTTGGATAAGGTGGGGCTTTCCCATATTCCGGTCATTTCTGTCAATACGGTCGGCCTTGAAAAGAACGAGGGCTTTGCCTTGACCCCGGCTATGCTGGTGGATGCCGTGCATTGCTTGGTATACGGTGACCTGTTTATGCGCTGCGTTTACCGTGTTCGCCCCTATGAGGCGGTGCCCGGCTCGATCAACGCGCTGCATGCCAAGTGGCAGGAAATCTGCATCGATTCGCTGACTAATCCGAAAACAAAGTACAAGTTTAAGGACGTTTGTCGCGGCATCGTAGAGGCCTTCGATCAGCTGCCGATCCGCGAGGATATCAAAAAGCCGCGCGTTGGCATCGTTGGTGAGATTTTGGTTAAGTACATGCCGCTTGCCAATAACCACCTGGTTGAGCTGCTGGAAAAAGAAGGCGCTGAGGCCTTTGTGCCGGACATGATGGATTTCTTCTGCTATTATCTCTTTAACCAGGATTATAAGTATCGCTATCTTGGCGATAGCTTCCCATCTGCCTATTTCTGCAATCTGGCCCTGAAGCTGATCCGCCGTGCGCGCCAGCCGGCAGTAGATGC
>JAZQVK010000109.1:0-5846 GCA_045631765.1 Eubacteriales bacterium | reverse complement strand
AAGGCCGAAAACGGTCTCTCAGCCGAGATCGACATATAAAAAGCAAGGTGCCTCTTATGGGCGCGTCCAATAACGCAGTATTAAAATAAAAAACAACGCGCCCATAACGAAATTCGCCTGACGGCGAGTGAAATAGCTTCGCTGTGAAATATTTGCTTCGCAAATGTGAAATGTTTGCTGATGCAAACGTGGCGAATTTCATTTCACATTCGGCAACGCCGAATATTTCACAATTCACAAGGTGAATTATTTCACGTTTTACCGTAAGGTAAAGCATTTCACTTTCCGATCGGGAGAAAAAATGCTAAAAGCAACGCAAAAGCACTTATGACAGACGATTTTTATCGTTTATCATAAGTGCTTTTCTGCTATTTTGTTAAAACTGCGTTATCGGGTATCTTCTTAAAAGATGCACCTTGCTTTTGTTTATTTTGGATAACGGATCTTCACTGGCTGGCCAAGCCTTGCCGCCTCGACCGTGGCACAGGCAACGGCGACCGTAGCAGCGCCCTCCATCGACGAAACGGGCATATCGCCGCCTGAGAGCAGAGCGTTGACAAACAGATCAATTTCAGCCACCACGTTGTGATTGTTCACGTCTACCGGCAGCTCGACCGGGGTGGTGTAATTCTTGCCATTTTCCGGATCATGCTCAAAAAGCGTGATGGTAGGCGAGGTATTATCGCAGATAATGGTGCCGCGCGTGCCGTAAAAGACCGAGCGCATGGTGTAATTCCGCCGGCAACCGATAGAAACGAACACCTTGCCCGAAACCCCGTTCGGGAAGCGATAAATGGCCACCGTGGAATCATCCACCGGCCAATCGAGCAGGTTCTTATGGTTGGCGTAGGCAAAGACCTCCGTGGGGTCGCCCGCAATCCAGCGAAGCAGGTCAATGGAGTGGCACCCACCGCCTATCACCGCATGCCGATCGGGATCTACACGCCAATCGCCGTAGCCACGGGCGTGCTCATAATGGTGCGCATACTCACTCTCAACAAAGAACAGCTCGCCGATACGGCCGCTATCTACCAGCTCCTTAGCCAGCAGAAAGGCCGGTGTGCAACGGCAGACCTGGCCAATCATCAAACGGCGGCCGCTTTCGCGCTCGGCACGCATCATCTCTTCACATTCCCCAAGCGTCAGCGCCATCGGCTTTTCGCACAGCACGTCCTTGCCGGCACGCAGAAAAGCAACGGTCATTTCGGTATGCAGCTTGTCCGGGGTTACCAGCACCACGGCATCCAGCGCCGGGTCATCGACCAGCTCGCGCCAGTTGGTGGTGGCAACAGGAACAGAAAACTCCTCGCGGCAGGCAGAGGCGCGCCCCTCATCCGTATCGCACACGGCATACAGGCAGGCATCCTCCTTGGCCAGCACCCCGTGGATATGGGACTTACCCATACCGCTACAGCCGATCACGGCAATATTCAATTTGTTTTTCATATGCTATTGCACTCCTTTCTCTTTTGTGCTATTATTATAGCAAACGAATATGCTTTTCGCAAGAAGCATTTGTTTGTTTATTTCCTCAATTTGTTGGGAGGCAGCTATGATCTACGAGCGATTTATCAGCGAGCGGCAGCAGGAGCCTGCGCTGTATTACTGCGACCGTGACGATCGCATCCCTGCCGGCGTATGCTACGGCCCGGTGATACGCGATATTTATATTGTGGAATGCTGCACCGACGGCGGCGGCACGGTGGTGATCAACGGCCGTGTATTCCCCGTAACGGCAGGGGATTGTTTTTTCCTCTTTCCTGGTGACACCGTGACCCACACCACCGAAAAAACGCGCAGCGGTGCCTGGTGCGCCTTAGATGGCCAGCCGATCGCCAAGGCACTGGCCGAGGCACATATCTCGGCAGAGGCGCCCTTTGCGCCGCGCGAGACGTTTGGCGGCATTCTGCGCGCGATAGAGCGCATGCTGGCCATGCGCGAGGAAAGCGACCCGGGCGCCGACATGCGGCGCACGGCTTGTATTTACGAGATCCTTGGCTGCCTGTTGCGCACGGGGGGCCGCCAAAAGAGCCATGCCGCCGTGCAAAATGCCATCGGCCTGCTGGAAACACAATACCACACCCCCTTGACCGTGGCCGACATTGCCGCCCGCGTGGGGCTGGAGCGCGCCTACTTCTCTACCCTTTTTAAGGCGGAAACCGGCAGTACACCGCACGCCTATCTCACAGCCCTGCGTATTCGTAAGGCCTGCACCCTACTGGCGGAATCCGATGCGCCTATTGCTGCCGTAGCCGAATCGGTTGGGTTAGACGACCAAAACTTTGCCCGTCTCTTCAAAAAAGAGACGGGCAAGTCCCCCGGGGAATATAAAAGAACGCTGTGAGAGCACAGCGTTCTTTTATATTCCCATTTATTTCTGCTTCTTCTGCCAGTTCATGAGCTCCTTCACACCACGGAAGACACGCTCGATCTCTTTTTTGCCATAGGCCAAATATTCTTCACCGGCCGGCTCAATATGATAATAATTGCGGATGCGCTTTTCGCCTACCTGCTCCTTGTGTGCCGAGATCAGACCACGGTTGTACATGCGGTACAATGGGCCGTAGAGAGAGCCCTCCTTCATAATAAAGGTATCACTTGTACGCAGCTTCAGCTCCTGCTTAATGCGGTAGCCATACATGTCCTCTTCTGCCAGCAGCTGTAAGATCAGCAGCTCTACCAGGCCGCTTCTGACATTTTCGTCAATATCCGTTTTCCAACCCATACCCATACACCCCTTGTCATATTTTGTCTTTAATTATTATATCTGTTATTCTGTGACCTGTCAAGCACTTTTGTATATTTTACATAAAAATTCTTAATTATTTTATATTTTTTTGATAAAGTCAACATCTTTCGAGAAAAATGGTGCTTTTCTTGACAAGCAAAGCCTCCTTATGCTACAATAATACTATCACAAAGAGGAGCTCGCCTATGTCTTGCGCGTTTGGGGTGACGAGCTGCCGATCTTTGGCCGGCAAAAAAACTGCCAACCGACGCTACGCCTCGCTCTTCCACCTCGCCCTGTCAGATGCCGCTGTGTTTATCGCGGACGTGGATCTTGAAAAATTGTTTGCATAAAAATCAAAACGCGAAAAGAGGTATATATTTATGAAAGCCTATATCATACAACCCTATTATTCCTTTGAGGAAAAGGATCTCGACACCTGCTATCAAGGTATGATCGACCTGCTGAACACCGTGAAGGAGGATGCCGACATCATCATCCTGCCCGAATACGCAGATGTGCCCGCCGCATGTGAAAGCAAGGCGGCCTTTCACGGTTCAATCGCCCGCTATAACGTGGCGATCAAGGAGCAGGCCGTGGCCGCCGCAAAGCGCTGCCATGCGATCGTATTCTTCAACGCCGCAGACGAAACGCCCACGGGATGGCGAAACACCACCTACGCCTTGGACCGTGAGGGCAACGTGGTATACAAATATTACAAGGCGCACCCAGCACCCAGCGAGGTCAAAACCGAGCGCCAGGGCGGCAACGAGCTGGACGTAAGCTACAGCTATGAATTCCGCACCCCGGACGTGGTAGAGATCGAGGGCATTCGCTTTGGCTTTATGACCTGCTACGATTTCTATTTTTACGAGAGCTTTGCGCCGCTGGCACGGCAGAACGTAGACGTGATCATCGGCTGCTCGCACCAGCGCACCGACACGCACGAGGCACTTTCGATCATTAACCGCTTCCTGTGCTACAATACCAACGCCTATCTGCTGCGCGCCTCGGTCTCCTTAGGCGAGGACTCTACCATCTGCGGCTGCAGCACGGCGATCGCGCCGGACGGCAACGTGCTGGTGGATATGAAGAGCAAGATCGGCGTTGCCTGCGTAGAGTTTGACCCCCACGCCAAGTATTACAAGGCTGCCGGCTTTCGCGGCGCGCCCAAGGCGCACTATGAATACATTGAAGAAGGAAGGCGCCCCTGGCTCTACCGCAACGGTGGCGCCAGCGTTGTACCCTTTGACCAATACATGCCCTACCCCCGCATTTGTGCGCACCGCGGCTACAACACCGTAGCGCCAGAGAATACCATGCCCGCCTTTGGTGCCGCGGTGGCGATGGGAGCTGAGGAGATCGAATTTGACCTGTGGGCAACGAAGGACGGCCGGCTGGTAACGGCACACGACCCGAATCTGGAACGTGTCTCCAACGGCACGGGCAACATTTGGGACTATACCCTTGCCGAGCTGAAGCGCCTGGATTTTGGCAGCCATTTCAGCGAAAAGTATAAGGATCTTCGGCTGCCAACCTTTGAGGAGATCCTGCAAAAGCTGGCCGGCCGGGTGATCATGAACATCCACGTCAAGATCTGGGATATGGGCTCTGCCGAGATGATCGAGGAGATCGCCTCGCTGATCGAGAAGTACGATTGCGAGCGGCACGTCTATTTTATGACGATCAATACCGATATGCTGCTGGCCATGAAAAAAAGGCTGCCCCACGCCGGCTACTGCCAGGGAGCAAGCCCGAGCAACGAGGCCATGATCGAAAAGGCCATTACCCATGGGCTGGACAAGGTGCAGATCGTCAGTTGGTACCCCTATGACAAGGAAATGGTCGAGCGGTGCCACGCGCACGGCATTATTTGCAATTTCTGCCAGGCCGACACGCCGGAGGATGCGCGCCGCATCCGCGATATGGGCTTTGATTGCATCCTGACCAACGATTTTCACGCCATCAAAACTGCCTTAGAGAGCGAATAAAGGCAGCGAAAAAGGGCGAGCAGATCATGCTCGCCCTTTGTTTATTCCCTTACATGGCATCAATATACCGACAAGCGGCAATAGCGGCCACGGCACCGTCGGCGGTGGCGGTAGTCACCTGGCGGACGGCCTTTTTGCGGCAGTCGCCGGCCACGAACACGCCGGGGGTACGGGTCAGGCAATCCTCGCCTGCCGCTACGTAGCCGGCTGCATCCAGCTCGACGAAATCGGCAAACGCGCCGTTCTCGGGCACCAGGCCAATGGCCACGAACATACCGTCCAGCGCCAGCTCGGTTTTGCTTCCGTCTGCCGTTTTCTCTAACGTGATGCCGGAAAATTCCGGTGTATCGGCAATGGCAGACACCACCGTGCCGGTGATGACCTCTACGTTGCCGCGCTTAGAAAGGATCTCCTGTAGGCGCTTTTCACCCGTCAGAAAATCTAAATTCTGGATCACGTAGACCTTCTTGCTGGTCTCGGAGAGCAGGATGGCCTCCTGCAACGCGGAATTACCGCCGCCCACGAGCGCGACGGTTTTGTTAGCGAAGAACGCGCCGTCACACACCGCGCAGAAGGAAATACCCTCACCAATAAAGCGCTCCTCATTCGGCAGACCCAGGTGACGGTGCTGGGCACCGCAGGCCAGGATCACGGTACGGCACTCGTAACGGTTGCCATCCTCGGTCAGGACGGCCTTATGGTCGCCAAGCTCCTCAATGCCGGTTACGTTCTCTACCTCGACCTCTGCCCCCTGCGAGAGCACCTGCTCGACCATGTGGTCGGCAAGCTCACTGCCGCTGATGCTATCAAAGCCGGGATAGTTTTCTACCTTGGGAGAAAAAGTGATCTGTCCGCCGAAGGCGCCCTTGTCGAGCAAGAGAACGCTTTTATTTGCGCGGCGGGCATATACGGCGGCGGTCAGTCCCGCAGGGCCTGCACCTATGATGATGATGTCGTACATAATGGTAGTTCCTTTCTGTTGTAGTGAGATAAATTGTTGTTTAGCGGAGCTAAACAACAAAGATACAAATGACAAGATACAAGATACAACCTGTGCCAAGGGAAGGCGTACCAAAGATCTTCTTGCTTTGTATCTTGTATCTCGTATCTTGTATCTTTTCTTCTAA
>JAZQVK010000108.1:0-2522 GCA_045631765.1 Eubacteriales bacterium | reverse complement strand
ACGCCTCCATACGCACAGCCATCATCGCGCGGGCATCTAAGCCTGCGTGGCAAAACGCATCCTGCAGGGCCAACGCATTGATCGCGGTGGCCAGCATGCCCATGTGGTCAGCCAGAGCAGGGTCCATATCCTTGCCCTGCCGGCCACGCCAGATGTTGCCGGCACCCACGATCACGCCGATCTCTACGCCCTTGTCTAAGCATTTTTTAAGAACGGCCGCAATCTCTTCGATAAATTCGTGATTCAAAACGCCATCCGCCCCGGCGGAAAGTGCCTCGCCTGACAGCTTTAATAGCACGCGGCGGTAGGCCGGCTGCATTCCTGCTTCTTTCATAGTCTTAACGTCTCCTCACATTATTTATAATTATACATATATATTCTAACTCAAAAAGTACGTTTTGTAAACAGTTTTTTATAAAAAAGCAGACAGTTTTTTCAAGAAAAGAAAAAAATAGCACCCGCGCCATAGGCGTGATACTCTTATCGGAGTATCACGCCAGTTCTATTCGCCTACGGCGAGTGATATTGCTTCGCAGTGATATTCGGCTTACGCCGAGTGGTATTCGCTACGCGAGTTTATGGGCGAATAGAATATCACTGAAGCCGCAAGGCTTCAATATCACTGTCGCTATGCGACAATATCACTCTTTGCCTTGGCAAAGAATATCACTAAAACGCAGAAGAAAAGAGAGAACATATTGGCAATACTTGTGCTGCCACTTGTTCTCTCTTTCCGTTTTTATCGCCTGCTTCGCATTTGTTTTATCAATGCATCGGGCTATGCTCATACGCTTATAAAAATTATCCGAAAAGGACTATACGCATATGTCGCTGGTGCATATTCATTCTTTCGCCGTTTTCGGCTTACTGATGATGCGTGGAACGAGCGGCTTGCTTTCATCCATGATCTCCTCCTCCGTACAGACGAGGAGCAGGATCTCTCGCTGAACGTTGCGGTCGCGATCGTAAATGATATAGATCTTACCGTCGTGAAAATCCACGTCGGGATAGGAGGTGCCGTTGCGCACGTCGATACAACGCTTATACGGCCAGGTCTTGCCATCGTCATCCGACAAATAAACGGTCATGTTGATGCGCTTGCGATTATCGTCATTATTGACCAGCAGCACGCGTCCGCTTGGTGTGCGACCCACGTACAGGCGGGTGCTCGGATTTAAGAGGCCATTCACCTTTGCCTCGGCATCCCAGGTCATGCCGTCATCACGCGAGCAGGCCTCGGCAACGCCGCCAACCGACGTACGCGCAAACATACGAATGGTACCATCCAGCATCTGGTAGGCCATGCTCTCGTCAAAGGGGGTGGGCACCTTTTTGGCACCGTAATGGCGCGTGTAGGTCTTGCCACCGTCATCCGAGACGCTGTAGCCGTATTGGTCACAAAGCTGATCGTAGTTAAAGTTGATGATGCGCCCGCTGCTCGTTAAAAGCGGCTTGCAGCGCAAAAAGCCGATATCCAGCAGCTCCGGCTCGCCAAACGTGGGGTGCTCGGCATCCGGATCCTTGCAGATCATGCGCCACTCGGTATGGCGGCGGTCGTCAAAGATCCAGCCGTGCGAGGGATAGCCCGGCTCGCCAACGCCCTCCGGGCGGATATTGTTCTGCACCCAATAATAGTGCAGGCTGCCATCCGGCGCCGTCCATAGCTGCGGATCCAGCGCATGTACCCAACGCTCCTCTGAGCTGGGGATCGCAAGCAGCGGCTGCCAGGTCTTACCATCGTCATCGCTGTAGCGAAGATCGCTGAAGTTTTCAATATGCGGCTCGCACACGCCACCCGCATACCAAACGGCATAGATGCGCCCCTTTGGCGTAATGGCAATAGAGGGGCAGCCCTGGAACATACGAATATCCTCGGCGTACTTTTCATCATAGGGGTAGTAGAATACCTCGCAGGGCTGCTTAGCGTTGTCTTGCATAAAGCAAACTCCTTTCAACTTGATAATGCCATTATAACCCAAAGCGTTTCTCTTGTCAACAGAAATCTGCTCTGCGCTTTAATCAAGCTCCCGTTCGGCAAGATTGTAAATTTCTTTGTTTTTTCGTTGGGCATATCGAAGCATGGTATAGGCACCGCCATATTTATTGACAACATATGCAATGATCATATCCGCATGATCAACAATCCAACGATTTCTATGAGAAATGGCATAACGTGGTGGAATATTTTCAAGAGCTGGATAATATATCAAATCAAACTGATCCTTTTCATAGCTTGCGTATCTCTCAGAATTTTCTGAAAGGATATATGGCGTGATCAATATCAATTTCACATTACGATGGCATTCCTTGAACCTTTTAGCACAGCTGCAAGCAAACCGGTCAAAGCCGCCATGCACCCCCAGAAAAAACTCGCATGCTTCTTTTGTTACCCTTTTTTCTAATAATTCGAATACCCTTTCTTCATCCTTGGGGTTGCTTATATAGCTTGCATGTCCGCAAAACGCCACGATCATATTCACTCCTCGTACTTAAAAAACAGCATCTCTAAATATCTAATGTAT
>JAZQVK010000107.1:0-5464 GCA_045631765.1 Eubacteriales bacterium | reverse complement strand
AGCGTTTCCGCGCAAGCTTCACAGGTCACCACCCTCTTATGCTGAGTCGTGGTTGCGAACTCATAGATAGACGTAGTAGTAGCATGCTGGCATTCATCGTCACCTTCTCCTTCATCGGCAGGCTTGTATCCGCAGAACGTGCAGAAGCCGGTATCCATCGTGTGACTCTCGTAAGCCGTACGCAGCGTTTCCGCGCAAGCTTCACAGGTCACCACCCTCTTATGCTGAGTCGTGGTTGCGAACTCATAGATAGACGTAGTAGTAGCATGCTGGCATTCATCGTCACCTTCTCCTTCGTCGGCAGGCTTGTATCCGCAAAGCGTGCAGACGTTGTTCTCAAAGGTGTGTGCTTCTGCCACAAGCTCTATGTTGATCATACAAGCATCGCAAGACACAGACTTCTTGTGCTGTCTATCGTTAAGACTCGTATAATGAGTAACCGGATCATCATGGGCACAGCCATCATCCTCAGGCGGGGGCGTAACTACGCCCCCGGAGGGAGGATTGCCGCCGGAGGGGGTGTTGCCTCCTCCGGTGGCCGTGAAGAATGACGTGCAGACAGGGAGGGCGAATAGGAGCGCCAGGGCAACGAGCAGCACAAGCATACCAAGAGGAAGCGTTTTTTTCTTTTTGTATCTACTCATGACATACCTCCTTATTCAATCATCGTATAAGTAACACCGGGAATAAGCATGTCTTCAGGCTTGACCGCTATCCCATCAAGCGCTACAAAACCATAGGCGCCGCTTGCTGTATCTACTGTTACACCGTCAAGGGCAATTTGAAAAAAGAATTGACCTTCCATCGTCTTGATCTCATAACGACAAGTAAGTACGTCACTCCAGGTCATGCCATCAATATAATAGAAGTCGCCACCTGCACCGTTCGTGATATTGATGTAAGAGCTCTTTAGATCAAGACCGCAGATGTTGCAGACAGCGGTGGTACCGTTATCTGCCACTTGAGCATGAGAACAGATAAAACCGCACTTTTCACAAGTGCCACTGTTCTCATCAAAAATACAAGCCTCCACGGTAGACTCAAAATCCTTTGGACGATCGCAATAGGTGCATATCGTGTATACAGAATGCGTACCATCATTGCACTTAATATACTGTGAAGCATCGTACCGATGCACGCATACGTGCCCACAAACCTGACAGGCGGTATCTCCCTCGGTATAATAATCATGTGCCTCGTAAACGTTCTGCGTATCCTGGCCGCAGGTCGCGCATTCGACCAGCACAAGGTGGTTGACATGGTTCAGGGGCTCATTTTGGGGGCTGCGTTTCAGGTTCTTATGGGCACAGGCACCACCGGTGCCGCCGGTGGCTACGTTGGAGATCGTATTCATAGCGCCAACGCCGATGCCGATCACCAGGATCAGGGCAAGGGCACACATAGCCACGGCTATGATACGAGCAATCTTTTCATTCTTCACGTTCTAATCCTCCTTTATTTGCGGTTGGGGTTGTACTGCATCACTTCAACGGCCGGAGCTATTCTTAGCTCGGTCGAAACCGTATCAGTGTAAAGAATAACGAAACTGAGCTTGTCGCCTTTTTCCATATGGATCCAGGTATCGGCAAGCTGCTCATTCCACTCGCCGGTTAGCACCACTGAACCAGCCGCAGCGCTGTTAAGAACAAGCGCGTTGTCTGTAGGGGCGACCCGTTCGCCATTAAGATAAATAGCAAATTCGCATCTCTTCGCCGGGGTACCACAGGCAACGTAATCAAAGAGTGGACGAACGTAGCAGGCATCCTGCGCTACATAAGTAATCGCGCCGTTACCGACCTCAATAGTGGCCATACAAACCTCATAATCTCTCACGCGAACACCGGTAGAGGTGATCCACAGCTCTCCATCCGTATACCAATCGTCCGTTGCCTTTTTATTCATGAGTCGATAGTCGCTACCGTAATAGGCGCCGATCTCCCAGGGGGATGCCATGGTAACAACGCCGTTGATGATCGTCGGCTTATGAAGGACGAATTGGCTTGTCTCGGGGGTCTCGTGGATGGTGGCTAAGCACGTGGGGCAACGGAAGACGTAATCCGTGCCAGCGTCCGTCTCGCCCTGGTTGATCAGGCGGGCGTAAGGATGGCGGCAGTCGCTCTTGTCTACGGCCTGATTGGCGGCCGGTACCAGCACAGCTGCTGCACCGATCACCAGGATCAGGCAAAGGCAGGTCAAGATGATAGGGCCGTGGGTACTGGTAAAAAAGTTCTTGAAAAATTGTTTCATCATTTTCTCCTTTCTTCCAAAAAGAGGCCCGCGCGGGGGCGGGCCTCTCCGGGAGGGAATGGTTACGCCTGGATGGCGTAGAAGGCGCCGGGCTCGTCATCAGCAACGAGAACCGGGTACAGGGTGTAATTGTGGTTGCTGCCTGCGCAAACGTTCAGATTGATCTCTACCTCAGTATCGGTAGCCAGCGTGAAGGTGCCGGGACCTGCGTCGGGCTGGTCAAAGTCAGCCTTGACCAGCTCACCGCTGTTTGCCATCACGTTCATGTAGACGGTAGCGGTAGAGGTGGTATTGCAGCCGGAAGACAGGGTGTAGGTGCCGGCCTTCAGGGTAAGCTTGGCCACAGTGATCACGTCAGTGGTAGCCATGGGGTTCGAGCCGGTGACAGTCAGCGCGCCGTTAGACTTTACGCCGATCGCCAAGCCAGTGTCCGTCTTGGTGTTCTTCAGCAGCTTATAGTTGCCGTCTTCGCCGGGAATGAGGAGGTTCGCCTCGTTGCGCTCCAGGGTAAAGAGGTCTTCGGGGTTTTCAAAGCCGTTGGTCTGGCGCGAGACCAGGCCTACCAGCGGAATGACCAGTGCAATGCACAGGATGATGACGATCAGCGGATTGCGCTTGATCCAGGAGTTGATTGCGTTCATGTGTTTTTTCCTTTCGTTATTTTTTGAATAGAGATTTTCAAAATGAAAAAATGATGCCATCCAGCATCTGTGCCAAAAACTCACAAAACAAGTAAGACCTTACTTGTTCCGACCGCGTCTACGTCTTTCTGCGCGCTTTCGGCGAAGCTCTTTTACTTTGTCTTTCTGCCCCTGCTTCAAAAGAAACAGATCTGTATGCTGCTGATGTGCTGCGATATAGCCTGCTCTCCACGAAATTTCCTTGGGCTTGAGCTGACCACTCTGCATTTCTCCGCAAAACCGCTTAACCTTCTGAGCGGGAGACTCAAACTTCCAATTGCCTTTTGCCATAATAGTGATACTCCTTGTTTTGAAAATATTTATCTCGCACCCTTCTGCAGCAGGGCGGTTGATCAAAACATAAAGGCGGTCACGCGGATACCCCGCGAGGTATCGTTGTGACCGCCTCGGTCAAATCTCGGTCTTGATGTCGGCACCGCACGCGGTGCAAAAGCCGGTCAAATAAGCGCGCTGACCGCGAATGTAAGCGTATACCACCTCGTGGCATCTCGGGCAATGAACGTAAGAGTCACTCACAATACGAGGCTTTAATCTTATCCTACCAAGATCGAGCTGATCGCGCTCGTTACTGCGTGATCGGAAGCGGCTGGCCATTCTTGTCGAGCTTGGTGACGGTCACGATCTCAGAGGTACCGAGCTCGAACTCGATATCTACCATGTCACCAGCCATGGGAATGTAGTTTTTCGGAAGCAGCTTCTTCTCGCCTACAAACTTATCTGCGCGAGCCTTGCCGTCCTTAGTGGCATAGCAGAAGGGAACGAAGCCTTCAATCACGCGCTTGCCCTCGCTATCCTTCTTGCCGCTCTGTGCGCCGAAGGTAATCATGTAACCCTTCGCGCTACGACCATCGTCAAAGGGGATCTCCTTCTTTTCTACCGAAAAAATCTTGCATACTGCCATGTTGTGTTTCTCCTTTTCTTTTTTGTTTTTTTCGTCAGCTCTCGCTGACGGTTTAATTATAGCGGTTTTGGAAAAAAATTTCGGAACTACTTAGTTCCAAAAACAAAAAATTTGAATTTTTTTGCGGAATATTAAAACGGCAACTGCTCGTCCTCGTCGAGCGTTTCGAATTGAGATTGATGGATCTCCGGATCCGTATACATGGTGCCGTCATCCGGGAGACCTTCTACACAGATCTTGCGCATGGTCTCTAAGGTGTACGAGGTAGGAAAGTCGCGCCAATGGTAGCCGTCATCATCTTTCCAATGGTAACGGATACAAAAGATACGGCGTAGAAGCTGATCCTCGCTGTCGCCAGCCTTGTCTTTTTCCTTCAGCATGCGGTGATAGGCGCCGAGTGGATGAAGCACGGATGTGATATGTACCTCCGTCCACAGGGCTTTGCCGTTCTTAAAGCGTGCCGGGAGCTCGCATTTGTAAATATCCAGGTATCGGAGAAAATCACCGAATTTAATCTCGCCCTTAAAATCCTCTATCCACAAGATTGGCTCACCGTTGTACTTGTCGAACATACCGGAGCCGAAGGTGGAAAGATAAAAGATGCGATCCTCACCCTCGCGCTTGATCAGCTCCATGCGGTGATAGGATTTACCCGAGCCGGAAAGGCCGGTGTGCCAATAGACCTTCACTTGCCGTTCCGGCGGCGTCTCCCGGTCGCGTTTATCGAAGTAAGCGGAACGGATCATAGCCTCATAGCGGTAGTACCCAAAGGTCGTCTCTAAGATCTCACGCGGGGTTTTACCCTCGGCAAGCAGGGCAGATATGTTCTGTATGTCTGATCGTTGGCCTTGGCGGCCACGGATAACGCCATGCCGGGCTACATAGATCACTTCCTCCCAAGGGAGGCCTGCTTCTTTTTTCTCTTTCTCAGAATATTTGCCCGATTTGCTGATGTAGTCTTCTGCTTCGCTTTTGCTGCCCTTTGTTCCTTCAAAGTGCATGCCAATGGCGTAGGTGTTTTTTATGAACGACCAACGCATTGTCTTTGTATCTTCGAGTACCATATGCACGTGATGCAGATCCGGAGGTACTTTCTTTCGTTCTTCCTCAGTCGCTGCCGGCACGGGCCTTAAAAACTTGCCGTCTTCATCGTACAGCGGATAATGATTGCAATAATGCTTGATGCAGTAAGCCCAGGCACCCGTGCGCGTTTCCTCGCAGCACCACTCTGCTTTTAACCTTTCGCAGATTGCGTGCGGCGTGCCTTCGTAGCCGTGATCCTGAGGATTATTAAATTCTGCAAACCAGGACTTAGAAACAATCTCTTTTGACAAGCCACCACCTCTTTTTCTGTTTTGTAACGAAGTTGTAACCAAATGTAACGAAGTTTGGTTACAGCCCAAAAGCCAATAGGGACGGGCGTTATTCGCCTGTTTTTTTCTTTGTAACGAAGTTGGCAGGTAATACTAAGCGCGCGCGTACGCGCGCGCGAGCTGCCAACTTCGCGGCGCTGCGCGCCGCCCGGTGCGCCGGGGTTGGGAAACGAGGATCAGCCAGGGGCGGGCGGGGCCCGGGGCCCCCCCTGCCCCCCCCCCCCCCCCCCGCCCCCGGGACG
>JAZQVK010000106.1:0-17401 GCA_045631765.1 Eubacteriales bacterium | reverse complement strand
GGCTGCTGAAAGCCGTAGCCGATGCCCAGCTTCGCGCGCTCGGCAATCGAAAGATCGGTGATATCCTGCCCATCTAAATAGATGCGGCCGGCGGTGGGCTTTTCAATACCCATGATCAGCTTGGCCAGGGTAGATTTACCGCCACCGTTCGGGCCGGTGATCACGGTGAACTTGCCCGTATCAAGCTTCAGGGAAAGATCATCAATGATTTTGTTGATCCCGCCATCCTTGTCGGGAACGTGAAAATCTATATGTCTCAGTTCAAGCATGTTGACGCTCCTTATACGTTAGATTAGAATTGAATATGTTCAATTCATAGTATTATATCACAAGAAAATGGCGTTGTCTATACTTTTTGTAAAAATTGTTAAGAAAATATCAAAAAATCTGAGACCGGGGATTGACAAAAGGGAAGAAAAGGGCTACAATATAGGAAAGAAATGGAGGGGGTCTTATGAACGAGATCAAAAAAATTACCAGCTTCACCGTAGACCATACCAAACTGCGTGAGGGCATGTATATTTCCCGCGTGGATGGCGACGTTACCACCTTTGACCTGCGTACCCGTGTGCCCAACGCAGGGGATTATATGGATCACGCTACCATGCACACCCTCGAGCATTTGTTTGCTACCTATATCCGCAATAGCGAGATCGGGGCTTTTGTGATCTATTTTGGCCCCATGGGCTGCCAGACCGGCTTTTATCTGCTCACGCGCGATCTTGCGCCTGAGGTAGTTCGGCAGGCGGTGATCTCTGTGCTTCGCCAGATCGTTGCCCATAGCGGCGAGGTGTTTGGTAACAGCGCGGTGGAATGTGGAAACTATAAGACGTTGGATCTTAAAGCAGGGCAGACCGAGGCAGAACGATATTTACAGGTTCTTCTTGCGCGTGGTGAATGTGGCTTTTCGTATGAAGGAGACAAGGCATGATCGGTATTATTGGCGCTATGGAGATCGAAACGGCTGCGCTTGCCGCCGCCGTAGAAGAAAAGAAGAGCGAGGTGATCAGCGGTATTACCTATACCAGCGGCTTGCTGGATGGGCAGGCGGTTGTGATCGCCACCTGCGGCATTGGCAAGGTGTATGCCGCCATTTGCGCGCAGACCATGATCCTGCATTATCACCCCACTGTCATCATCAACACCGGTGTAGCCGGCACGTTGACCCCCGCGCTTGGCATCGGTGACGTAGCCGTGGCCACCAAGCTTTGCCAGCACGATATGGATACCTCGCCAATCGGTGACCCGGTAGGCTTGGTTTCTGGAGTTAACAGGATATATTTTGAGGCAGATGAAAAAATAAGCCAAAGCCTGGCCGCCTGTGTAGAGGCATGCGGGGTCAAGGCGCTTGCCGGCTGTATCGCCTCCGGTGACCAGTTTGTCGCCACGGCAGAGAAGAAGACCTTCATCCGTGATACCTTTGGCGCCATCGCCTGCGAGATGGAGGGCGGTGCCATTGCCCACGTAGCCACCGTAAACGGTGTTCCGTTTGCCGTGCTGCGTGCCATTTCCGATAGTGCGGATGGTGATGCCACGATGGATTATCCCACCTTTGCCCGCATGGCTGCCGAGCGCTCGGTTGCTGTTCTGCGCTCCTATCTTCGTTCACTTTAACGAGCGCATCATCTAAAAAGCCCGCGCAAGCATCTTGCTTGCACGGGCTTTTGTTATTCTACGGTGACTGATTTTGCCAGGTTGCGCGGCTTATCCACATCGCAGCCACGCAGCCTTGCCGTGTGGTAGGCAAGCAGCTGCATAGCGGTCATCGCTGCAAAGATCGTTTCCTCATCGCTATCAAATCTCAGCGGAAAAATCGCGGCAGATTCCGCAAATAGGGAAGTGCAGCTTGCCTTGCACAGCACACTCACGCGTGCGCCACGGCTGGCTACCTCGCGCACGTTGCTGCTGATCTTTTCAGCCAGCCTATCGTCAGTACAAAGCGCGATTACCGGCGTGCCCTCCTCAATCAAAGAGATCGTTCCGTGCTTCAGCTCACCCGCCGCGTAGGCCTCGCTGTGCAGGTACGAGATCTCCTTCAGCTTCAGCGAGCCCTCCATGGCCAACGCATAGTCTCGCCCGCGGCCAATGTAGAAAAGTCGCTCGGCGTGGGCAAGGGTAGTGGCCAGCTGCAAAAGCTCCTCCTCTCGCGCGATCGTGGCCGAAATAGCAGCCGGCACGCTCTTTTGCCAACGTGTTGAAAAAGATGTTGAGGCTGCATTCTTGCGTCTCGACTTTATAAAATCAGAGATAATCCAAAGCAGAGCAACCTGGGTGCAATATCCCTTGGTGGTCGCCACAGCAATCTCCGGCCCGGCGTGTGTATAAAGCACGTAGTCTGCCTCCCGCGCGATCGTGCTGCTTTCAGCGTTTACAATTGCCAGCACAGGGGTGCCTCTTGCTCGCGCGGCGCGCAGGGCGGCCAGCGTATCTGCCGTTTCACCCGATTGTGAAATGGCAACGAGTAGCAAACCATCCTCTTTGGGCGGCATGTGATAGCGGTATTCGGAAGCGACAAAAACGGATGTGGGGATGCCTGCCTCCCCCTCGATCAGCCTTGCCCCCAAAAGCCCCGCATGCATGGCTGAGCCGCAGGCCACGATGTGAATGCGGCGCACACGGTCAAAGAAATCTGCCGGCAGCCCGTCTTTTGAAAAATTGGGTAGGCCGTTTTGTATTCTGTCATTCAGCAAGGCCAAAACCGCCTGCGGCTGCTCACAGATCTCCTTTTTCATAAAGGTCTCATAACCACCACGGTCTGCTTTTTCGTATTGCGTATTTATGCTCAAAAACAAGGGTGCTTTCTGCTCACCGCTTTTGTAGCATAGCTGTATTGCGCCCTTGTTGAGACGAATGACCACACCCTCCTCTACGAGCGCGTAGTGCTTGGTAAATGCCGCCAGCGCTGCCACGTCAGAGGCAAGATAGCAGCCGTCTTCTCCTTGCGCCACCAGTAAGGGGCTATCCCGTCGCACGGCATAGATCTCACCGGGGCGGTCTGCAAACAGCATGGCAAAGGCATAGCTGCCACGCAAAAGCGGCAGCACCTGATAGATCGCTTGAATCGGCTCTCCCGTTTCGCGGTATGCGCGGTCAAAAAGAGCGGCAGCGACCTCTGTATCTGTCTCGGAAGAGAAGCGGTAGCCATCGGCTGCCAGCTGCTTGCGCCAATCCTTTTCGTTTTCAATAATACCGTTGTGTACCAGCGTAACGCCCCCTGCCGTGTGCGGGTGGGCGTTTTCATCTGTTACGCCGCCGTGCGTTGCCCAGCGGGTGTGCCCGATGGCACAGCAGCCTTGTGGCAAATTTACCGCCTGCCGCAATTTTTCCTCTAAATTCTTTATACGCCCGCAGCACTTGACCGTGGCGATCTGCCGCTCACCCACAACGGCCAGCCCGGCTGAATCATAGCCGCGGTATTCTAAGATAGAAAGCCCCTTCATGATCTTGGGGGAGGCTTCTTCTGTTCCGGTATAACCAATAATTCCACACATATTCTTCCCCTGCGGGCGGCATGATGATAAAAAGAGAGCCGACGTGTGTGTTCAACTCTCTTTTGGTCATATCGAAGTGACGGAACCCTGGTCGCTCCGCGCTTTCGTTATAAATTTTGTGGGAAAACCCTTGTGTTTTGTCCGCCGGTTGCCCGCCGATTTGTCACAAGGTACGGCATTTCCCATGCCGGAGAGACATCCGCCGAATGTTCGATCATCTCTCACCTCGTTAGCCATCACATGGCCTGGCGCTATCCTTGACCCAGATTTATAGGGGACTTTCTTTTTCTTTTTCGGGTGCATGTGCTTTTTTAGTGCTTTTTTATAATTTGGTTGCTTGCTTTGTAAATGTGATCGCCCGGTACGTAGCCGCGCACCGAGGAAAGAGGGTAAACCTGGGCGTTTCTGCCGACCACGGTGCCGGGGTTCAGCACGCAGTTGCAGCCGATCTCGGCATAGTCACCCAAGATGGCGCCCAGCTTCCTTCGGCCTGTTTCCATTCCTTCACCATCTATCCGTACCGTAACAAGTGAGTTGTTGCCCTTGACGTTAGAGGTAACGGCACCGGCACCCATATGTGCGCGGTAGCCAAGGATGGAATCACCCACGTAGTTATAATGCGGCACCTGTGCCCCATCAAAAAGAATGCAATTTTTCAGCTCAACCGAATTACCTACCACCGCGCCGCGGCCAACAATGGCCGCCGAGCGGATAAAGGCACCGTGGCGAATCTCGGCCTCCTCACAGATGATGCAGGGGGCACCGATATAGGCGCTGGGAGCCACCTTGGCCGTTTTGGCGATCCATACGCCTGGGCTGTGCTCCTCATACACGTCTGTCGGCAGGTCGCGCGCAAGCGCCTCGATGATTGCCGTGATATGGTCAAGCGCCTCCCATGGGTACGTATAGGCTGATAGGTACCGATAGGCGATCGAGCGCTCCGGCTCGCAGAATAGGGAAGAAAAGGTCAGCTCATTTTTCATGATCTACCCCCTCAAGCCCCAGTGCGCGGATCTTGTCGATCACCGCATCCACGTGCCGCTCGCAGGTGGCCGTTGTGTCTGCCTCTACCATCACGCGTATCACCGGCTCGGTGCCGCTCTCGCGCAGCAAAATGCGGCCGTGCTTGCCAAGCTCCTTTCGTATCCGTTCTACCTCAGCCTGCACGGCGGCATGCTCGCGCACGGCGGCTTTATTGGCAACGCGAACGTTTTTCAGCACCTGCGGATACATAGTGACAGGCTCCGCCAGGCGGCTGAGCGGCTGCTTAGAGGAAATGACAGCCTCCATGATCTTGATGGCCGTTAAAATTCCGTCGCCGGTGGTTGCATATTTGCTGAGAATAATATGCCCCGATTGCTCGCCGCCGATACCGTTTCCGTTTTTTAGCATGTTCTCGTAAACATACTTGTCACCCACCTGCGTCTGCTCATAGGCAATACCGGCTTCATCCAGCGCTCGGTAAAGCCCAAGGTTGGACATGACGGTGGTTACCACGGTGTTGTTTGGCAGCATATCGTGCCGTTTCATGTCCTTGGAAAGCAAGTAAAGGATATGGTCACCATTGACCACGTTACCCTTTTCGTCCACAGCCAGACAGCGGTCGGCATCCCCATCAAAGGCAAAGCCGATATCCAGGTGGTTTTCCTGCACGAAGTGGGCCAGCACCTCGATATGCGTAGAGCCGGCATGGCGGTTGATGTTCAGACCGTCCGGTGCTGCGTTGATGACGTGCGTTTTTGCCCCCAACGCATCAAACACGCTTTTGGCGATCATCCAAGCACTACCGTTGGCACAGTCAAGACCAATGTTGTACTGCTTGAAGGAATAGAGCGAAAGCGAGATCAGGTATCCGATGTAACGGTTTCGCCCTGCCGCGTAGTCCACGATCCGGCCGATCCTATCGCCGCTGGCAAAAGGAAGGTCGCTTTGACCGCTTGGCAAGGGATAGCAACCGTCCAGATAGGCCTCGATCTGTTCAAGCGTGCCATCGTCCATCTTCTCGCCGTGAGAATTGACCAGCTTGATACCGTTGTCCTGATAGGGGTTGTGGCTGGCCGAGATCATAATGCCGCCGTCAAAGCTCTCGCTTGCCGTGACGTAAGAGACACTCGGCGTGGTGGTTACGTGCAGCATGTAGGCGTCCGCCCCCGAGGCAGTCAGCCCTGCCACGATGGCATATTCCAGCATGTAGCTTGAGCGCCGCGTATCCTTGCCAATCACCATGCGAACGCGGCGTTTGCCGTTTTCGCTGTAATACCAGCCAAGAAATCGCCCGATTTTGTAGGCATGCTCAGAAGTTAGGGTAACGCCGGCTTCGCCACGAAAGCCGTCGGTTCCAAAGTACTTAGACATACTTGTTCCTCCGTTTTGTTTTTTTAGAATGCACCCGGAAGCAGGCTATGCCGTCAGAAAAAGGTCCAATAAATAGTATATCACAAATATAAAAAAATGTCAACAAGGCAGAAAAAGTTACAAAACAGGCGGTACCCGCGGGTACCGCCTGTTTTCTTTATCGGATCTCTACTGTAATTCGCTTACCGCTGTTTGCCGCGGCTGCCTTCATAAGCGAACGAATCGCCTTTGCAATTTTGCCGTGGCGGCCGATCACCATGCCCATGTCATCAGGGGCAACAGAGAGGGTCAGCTCAATATTGTCGCCGTCTACCTGCTCGGTGACCGATACGCTTTCGGGCGTATCAACAATTGCGCGCGCGATGTCAGCAAGAATTTGCTTATAATCCATATCGCTTCACCGGGGAATATCCCCGCCTTTCTGACGCGGCGCGTCGCTTTTTACTTCAGAATCTCAGACTTCTTGAGCAGGGCTCTTACCGTGTCAGTGGGCTGTGCACCCTTGCCGATCCAGGCGGTAGCCTTCTCAGCATCGATCTTTACCTCAGCAGGGGTGGTCATGGGATTGTAGTAGCCAATCTCCTCGATGAATCTGCCGTCGCGGGCATATCTGCCATCAGCAACGACAACGCGGTAGAAGGGCGCCTTCTTTGCGCCGATTCTCTTCAGACGAATCTTAACCATTTTTGTGTCCTCCAAATATGATAAAATAAATTATTTATAAAAATCCGGGTTAAAACGGAATTTTCATCTTGCCCTTGCCAAAGCCGCCTCTTTTTTCCATAGAAGAGAACTGCTTCATCATTTTCTTGGTCTGCTCAAATTGGCGAAGCAGGCGGTTCACATCCTCTACCGAGGTGCCGGAGCCGGCCGCAATACGCTTGCGGCGCGAGCCGTTGATCAGGTCGGGATTGTTGCGCTCCTTCTGCGTCATCGAAAGAATGATCGCCTCTGTGCGCGCCATCTGCTTTTCGTCTACGTTCACGTCCTTCAAGGCACCGGGCTTAACGCCGGGCATCATGGAAACCAGCTGCTCGATATTACCCATCTTGCGCAGCTGCTTGAACTGATCAAGAAAATCCTCTAAGGTGAAGGAAGCCTCGCGGATCTTTTTCTCCAGCTCAGCGGCGTTCTTTTCGTCATAAGCCGCCTCAGCCTTTTCGATCAGCGAAAGAATATCACCCATACCAAGAATACGGGATGCCAGCCGGTCGGGGTGGAATTGCTCGATCGCAGCGGGCTTTTCGCCCGTGCCGATCAGCTTGATCGGCTTGCCGGTCACGTAGCGGACAGAGAGAGCCGCACCGCCGCGCGTATCGCCATCCATCTTGGTCAGCACCACGCCGGTGATGTCCAGCAGGTTGTTAAAGCTCTCGGCTACGTTGACGGCATCCTGGCCGAGCATGGCGTCGATGGTGAGCAGGATCTCGGTGGGGTTTACCGCCGCCTTGATCTTCTTTAACTCCTCCATCAGCTCCTCATCAATGTGCAGGCGGCCTGCCGTGTCGATGATCACCATGTCGTGCGCGTTCTTTTTTGCGTGCTCAACGCCAGCGCGGGCGATCTCTACCGGGCTGACCTTGTTGCCCATGGAGAAGACGGGAATGCCCAGCGACTCGCCAACCACCTCTAACTGCTGAATGGC
The DNA here is from genome assembly GCA_045631765.1 of Eubacteriales bacterium. Lineage (GTDB taxonomy): Bacteria > Bacillota > Clostridia > Oscillospirales > CAG-272 > UBA1740. Next base: position 9,910 of record JAZQVK010000106.1, on the reverse strand, counting down.
GGCAGGGCGGTATACGTCACAGGCCACCAGCAAGGGGCGCTTACCCTTCTTTTTATACATGCCGGCGATCTTACCAGCATGCGTGGTCTTACCTGCACCCTGTAGGCCTACCATCATATATACGGTGGGTGGGGCGGGGGAGATCTCTAATTTCGGGCTATCCGAGCCCATCAGCTTGATCAGCTCTTCGTTTACGATCTTGACGATCTGTTGGGCGGGCAACAGGCTTTCCAGCACCGTTTCGCCCACGGCACGCTCGGTCACACTCTTGACAAAGTCGCGTACCACCTTATAGTTTACGTCCGCCTCCAGCAGCGCAAGCTTGATCTCGCGCATGCCCTCGCGCACGTCAGCCTCTGTCAGCTTTCCCTTGTTGCGAAATTTCTTAAAGGCATTGGCCAGCTTGTCAGTTAAGCTCTGAAACAATACCGGTATCCTCCTCATCGGTTTCTGAAAGGATCAGCGAGGCGCAGCGCAGTGCCTCCTCTGCCAGCGCACGCGCGGCAGGCTCGCTTTCCTCCCTTATGCACGTGGCCAGCGCGCGCAGCTTGCCGGCCGTATCCTTCAGCGCATTGAATTGCGCCGCCAGGCCGAGCTGCTTTTCTAAAAAGCGAAGCTCCTCTTCGCCTTTTTTGATGGCGTGCCGCACCCCCTGGCGAGAGATGCCGGCGCTTTCAGCGATCTCGGCAAGCGAAAGATCCTCGCCGTAATACATCGAAAGCAGCGAGCGCGTATGCTCAGAAAGAACGCCACCGTAAAAATCTAACAGAAAGCCGATGGTCATATCCTTCTCAAACATGGTGCCTCTCCTTGGGGTGTAAAGCAAATTACTTTACAAGTATACCATGATTCTCGTTGCCTGTCAAGTGCTTTTCTATAAAAAATAAAAAAATTTGAAAAATTTTTCAAAAAACCCTTGCTATTTTGTGCCGAATATGTTATCATATACAGGTGATAAAAATACGCCGCGCGCACTTCCTCTCAGGTGCAAGGGGCGAACCTAATATGTTACAGGAGGTTTTGACATGCCGAATATCAAGTCCGCGAAGAAGCGCGTAAAGGTTATCAAGGTAAAGACTCTGCAGAACCAGATGTTCCGTTCTCAGATGCGCACCATGATCAAGAAGTACGATGCAGCGCTGGAATCCGGTGACAAGGAAATGGCAATGGCTGCTTACAAGGTTGCTGTTAAGAAGATCGACCAGGCAGTTGGCCGTGGTATTCTTCACAAGAATGCCGCTGCTCGTAAAAAGAGCCAGTTCACCGTAAAGCTGAACAAGATGGCGTAAGTCAAACAAAAACCGAGAAGAAGCGCTTCTCGGTTTTTCTTTTAAGTTGACGGTTTTTACATGTTTTTTGACGAAAAAAGTATATCCATTTCTTTTTTGTTTGTGCTATAATACAGTATCAAGAAAAGAAAGGTAGCAATTATGACACAACTACATAACCGTTTCCCGAATAGAGTGTATACGATCACCGATTTTGGCGCCCACCCTGCTTGCCAAAACGCAGGGGCAGATAGATCTCTGCAACAGTACAGACATTATTATAAAAGAAGGATAACGATATTCCCATGAAAAGCTATGCTCGCTTAAAATACGCCTGCTATATGACCAACGTGTCGCAGGCTCTTGTTTGTAATTTTTCCCCGCTTTTGTTTATCACCTTTCGCGCCATGTACGGCATCTCTTATTCCTTGCTTGGTCTCTTAGTGCTGATCGGCTTTTTCACCCAGCTGCTGATTGATCTTATCTTTTCCTTTTTCTCGCATAAGTTCAATATTCCGCTGGCGGTGAAGCTTACGCCGGTGCTCACGGCGGTTGGCCTTTTCGTATACGCCTGTTTTCCCTTTGTTTTTCCCGATCATGTGTATCTCGGCCTTGTTCTGGGCACGCTGATCTTTTCTGCCTCCGGCGGTCTTGCCGAGGTGCTGATCAGCCCCACGATTGCCGCCATCCCCAGTGAAAACCCGGAGCGGGAGATGAGCAAGCTGCATTCCATCTACGCTTGGGGCGTGGTGTTCGTGATCATCTCTGCCACGCTTCTGCTCCTTTGGTGGGGCAATATCCATTGGCAATGGGTCGCCCTGCTGTTTATGCTGGTGCCGCTGTTTGCCTGCCTTTTGTTTGCTGGGGTAGAGATCCCGCATATGGATACACCGGAAAAAACCTCCGGCGCACTAAAGCTGTTAAAGAACAGCGGACTGTGGCTCTGCTTTTTTGCCATTTTTCTTGGCGGCGCGGCCGAGTGTACTATGGCGCAATGGTGCTCTGGCTATTTAGAGCAGGCCATCGGTCTGCCTAAGGTATGGGGTGACGTGTTTGGCGCAGCACTCTTCGGTCTGACGCTGGGACTTGGCCGTACCCTTTACTCTAAAATTGGTAAGAATATTGCTCGCGTGCTGTTCTTTGGCGCGATCGGTGCCACGCTGTGCTATCTCATTGCCGCTCTTTCTCCGTGGCCGATCCTTGGTCTCGCTGCCTGCGCCTTTACCGGCTTTTGCGTATCCATGCTGTGGCCCGGTAGCCTGATCGTAGGCTCTGACCGGTTCCCACAGGGCGGCGTGTTCATCTTTGCCATGATGGCCGCCGGTGGTGATATGGGTGCCTCGGTTGGTCCGCAGCTGGTCGGCATCGTCACCGATGCAATCGCCTCCTCCTCGTGGGGAAGCACGCTTGCGGCGCAGCTGGCGCTGGCGCCCGATCAGCTGGGCATGAAGGCCGGTATGCTGATCGGTGCGATCTTCCCCTTGATCGCGATCTTCGTGTATGCCGTCATATGGCGCGCAAGAAGAACCGTAAAAAACGAAAAATAAGAAAAGAAGCGCACGGCTAAGCCGTGCGCTCCTTTTGTAGATAGATTACTTTCTCAGAGAAAGAACTTCCTTCTCATAGGCGCGGATCTCTTCGTACCAGGAGGCATCAGCCGGTACACCCTGGCTCTCGCAGTAGGCCTCCCAAATGTCGCCGAAGGGCAGGGTCTTGCATTCCTCTTGCAGCATCATCATCTCGGTAAAGTTGCCGCTATCCTGCAGCGCCTTCAGTTTGGCGTGCGGCATCAGCAGTGCGTTCAGCAGCGCCTTCTCCATGTTGCGGGTACCGATGACCCAAGCAGCCACACGGTTGATCGAGGCATCAAAATAGTCAAGGCCGATCAGCACCTTGTCTAGCGCATCGCAGCGAACGATCTCGGTAGCGATCTCCTTTACCTCGTCATCCAGCAGAACAACGTGGTCAGAGTCCCAGCGTACCGGGTGGGTAACGTGCAGCGGAACCTTATCAAAGAAGGCAAGCAGGGCAGGGATCTTATCGCCAACCATTTCGGTGGGGTGATAGTGGCCGTTGTCCAGCAGGTTGTAAACGCCGGGGTGGCTTGCGGCGTAAGACATGTAGAACTCGTTCGAGCCGGTGGTGTAGGACTCTACGCCAATGCCGAATACCTTGCTCTCTACACAGTCGATCACGCCGTCCAGCTTTTCAGCAAAGATCTCGTCCAGCGCGGCAGCCAGGCGCACGCGCGGGCCAAGGCGGTCAGCCGGAATGTGCTTGTAGCCATCCGGGATCCATACGTTGTTCAGCACTGGCTCGCCCAGTTCTTTTGCGATGTAGGCAGCAATGCGGCGGCAGGCGATGCAATGGTCGATCCAGAAGCGGCGAACCTCTTCATCAGGCGAGGAAAGGGTCAGGCCGTCCTTTACCATCGGGTGGCTGAAGCAGGTGGGGTTGAAGTCGATGCCGTAGCCACGCTCCTTGGCGTAGGCGATCCATGCATCAAAATGCTCGGGCTGCAGCTTGTCGCGATCTACACGCTCGCCATCAAAAATGGCATAGGAGGCGTGCAGGTTGATGCGCTTCTTACCGGGGATCAGAGAGGCGGCCTTATCAAAGTCGGCCATCAACTCGGCAGGGGTACGTGCCTTGCCGGGGTAGTTACCGGTGGTCTGAATACCGCCGGAAAGAGCCTCGCCGCTGTTCTCAAAGCCGGTTACGTCATCACCCTGCCAGCAATGAATGCTGATTGCCTTGTTGGCCAGCAGCGCCAGCGCACGGTCTACGTCAACGCCCAGGGCGGCATATTTTGCCTTTGCACTTTCAAAACGTGTCATAATAGTCTCCTTTAATGGAATGTTTTCTTTTTTTCCTTATATTATAGCAGTTGACTGATTATCTGTCAATGCCCCAGGTCATTTTATTTTTTATAGGTAAACAGATTCCACCATTTTCCACGGTAAAGGAATTGACAAGTTAAGAAAAATATGCTACAATAATTTGATACAACATTGAAAGGGGGAAACGGTATGGGAATTGGATACGCAGATAGCGACAAGGATTCCTTTTGGGAGCTTGATATGCTTCTTCCAAAAAAGAAGAGCAAGCCGCCTTTGAAGCCGTTTGCCTCCTCCATTCAAACGGCCGAGGTGGTGCAGGGCAATACCACCGGGCAGAGCACCGTGCGCGAGGAGCTACGCTTGACCACGCCACCGGCGTCCGAAGGGAGCGAGGTGGAGGAATACACCCCCACCACCAACCGCCTGCTTTTGCGCGTGCGCATTACGCGCCGCCGCTCGGAATATAATTTTTACGGCCAGTTTCGCCGTGATGCACAGAAGTACCTGGCACAGGAGGGAGAACCGTGTGCCTTTGCCCCTTTCTTCTCCTACATTCCGCAATATGCCCAGCTGGGGAAGGAGCAGCTTGCCTACTACCTCTATTGGCGCAGCGCGCTTCGCCGCGGAGAATATCTGCAAACAGAGGAAAGCTATTTTTATCTCTACGTGTATGAAGTTATTAATCTGCCGGATGTTATCCCGCCAAAAGAGGGAGTTGCTCTCTTGTGCAAGGCCTGGCAGGCATACCGCGAGCGCTTTCCGCGTATTGATAAATACATGGCCGAATGGGTGGCAGATTACTGCCTGGTTCACGGCCTGCCATGCCCTGAGGAGCACGTTCGCCCGTTTTTGGCAAAGATCCTGCCCTTTGCCGGCCTGCGCGAATTTTATTTAGGCGGCATGGGTGATTTTTCACCCCGCGGGGTAGAGATGGCGCTGGCCTTCTTTAGCGATTACCGCTGGCAGGGCAGCCGATATGCCGAGCAGCATCGCGCGTTGTTTGAGCGGCATATCCCCACCGCGGTGGCTCCGGTGTTAGAGCGCCTGTTCACCGATAACCAGCTGTTCCGCGAATCGGCCCGCTCGCGCAAGGCGCACGATGCCTTTTGCGGCTCGCTGTGCGCGCACAACATCAAATGCCGCGTAGAGATCGAGTATTACGCGTTGCAGGATATTGCTGCCGTGCGTGCCGGCGCTACCGCCGCCGTCAAATATATCGAAAACAAGCTGCGCGCCCTGCTTTCTATCAAAAGCCGCTTGGCCGTACAGGGGTTAGACGAGAGCTCGCGTACCATCATTGACCGCTACTTTGCCGAAAAGGGCGGGCAAATTCTGCCCCCCGCTGCCAAAGAGAGCCCCGCCTACGAGCGGCTGTATGATGCCCCTACCCGCGGGGTCGATTTTGCCCGCGCTACCTCGATCGAGGAGCAATCCTGGGATACTACACGCATCCTTGTCCTTGAGGAGGAAGATCAGCCGCTCACGATCGAAAACGAAAAAACTGTAGAAAAAAATGCAGCAGATGCCATTTTCGCCTCAGACACGTCAGTAAGCGATCTTCTTGCGGAGGAGGTGCAGTATTTGCACCTGCTGTTGGCAGATGACCACACCGGCCTTCGCGCTTTTCTTGCCGGGCTTTCTGTCTTAGAGGAGGAGCTGGCTGCCGGGATCAACGAAAAGGCGCTTGAACGCTTAGGCGACGTGATTTTAGAGCCGGGGGCGGATGGTTATTGCCTGATTGAGGATTATACCGAGGAGGTTACCCAATGGATCAAATAAATCGTGAATCTGTGAAGGTTCCCAAAAGAATATTAAATACGCTCCTTGCCTCGCTCGGTGCCGGTGTGGTGCCGCGCTCCGGGGCGCCGTATATTGCCATCGGCCGCAAGGAGGAGATTGCCAGCCTGCTTTCCGGGTTAGAGACGGTTGCGGCCGGTGGTGCTACCGTTCGCTTTCTGATCGGCCGTTACGGCAGCGGCAAGAGCTTTTTGCTGCAGCTTTTGCGCGGCTACGCCTTGGATCGCGGGTTTTTAACGGCAGATGCCGACCTCTCGCCCGAGCGGCGGCTGTGCGGCGGTGCCGATTACGGTCTGGCCACCTACCGTGAGCTGATGCGCAATCTTGCCTCGCGCGCCGCGCCGGATGGCGGTGCGCTGCCGGTCGTTCTTTCGCGCCATTATGCCACGCTTCGCTCTGAGCTGGCTGCCTCCGGCATCCTGCCGGAATCCGAGGAGTTTGAAAAGCAGCTTCGCATGCGCATCTACGCCACGCTTTCCGAGCTGGAGGGCGGTGTCGGCGGCTTTGATTTTGCGCGTGTTTTAGGGGAATATTACGCGGCAGCTATGGCAGATGACCGCGAAAAGATGAGTGCCTGCCTGCGCTGGCTGCGCGGTGAATTTGCCAGCAAGACCGAGGCGCGGCGCGAGCTTGGCTTCTCGGTCAGCCTGGTGATCGACGATGATAATTGGTATGATTTTATCAAGCTGTGGGCGGTGTTTGCCACACGCCTTGGCTACCAGGGCTTGATTCTTTATATCGACGAGTGCGTCAATCTTTATAAGATCCCCAACCGCATTTCGCGGGATGCCAATTATGAAAAGCTGCTTGCCATCTTTAACGATACGCTGCAAGGGCGCGCTGCCGGCCTGGGCGTGATCTTTGGCGGTACGCCGCAATTCTTAGAGGATACCCGCCGTGGCCTGTTTAGCTATGAGGCTCTGCGCAGCCGCCTGGCCGATAGCCGCTTTGCCGAGCAGGGCTATACCACGCTTTCCTCTCCCGTTATTCGCCTGCGCCGCCTTTCAGATGACGAGCTGCTGGCGCTGATCGCGCGCCTGACCCATCTGCATGCCGAGCAGGTAGGCGGCGAGGATGCCGTGAGCCCGGAGGAGATGATCACCTTTCTGCAGGCCGCGCTGGCGCGTGCCGGGGCAGAGGAGCTGGTCACCCCCCGTGAGATCATTCGTGATTATCTCACGCTCTTGAGCATTCTGCATGAAAACCCCAGCCTGCACTTTGCAGACCTTTTGCAGGAGAAGGCCGCCGTGCGTGAGCCGGTTGCTGTAAATGCGGAGGAAATGGTATCTGCCGAAAAGCAAGTGCGAAAATTTGAGCCGGCAGACCTCGATTTTTAAGAAAATACACACAAAGGAGATAACGCCGTGACAGAGGCTGACCGTGTTTTTCAACGCTTCCCACCCTTCATTCGTGAATATATTTACCGTCACGGCTGGGATAGCTTGCGTGAAGCGCAGCTGTTTGCTGCTCGTGTGATCCTTGAAGGTGAGGACAACCTGCTTCTGACCGGCGCTACCGCCTCCGGCAAGACAGAGGCGGCCTTCTTTCCCATCCTTGCCGATTTATGTGAAAACCCACCGGCCACGGAAAGTGTTTCAGTTCTCTATATCGCGCCGCTGAAAAGTCTGATCAACGATCAGTTTCTTCGCATGGAGGAGCTTTTGACGGAAAGCGGCATTCCCGTGACCCATTGGCACGGCGACGTTGGTATTTCGCAAAAGGAGCGGCTGCTGCGCAATCCGCGTGGTATTCTGCAGATCACACCCGAGTCGCTTGAGAGCATGCTGATGAAGCGGGGGAGCGATATCATTCGCCTGTTCTGCTCGCTACGCTACGTGATCGTTGATGAGATCCATACGTTGATCGGGGCCGATCGCGGCAACCAGATCCTTTGCCAGCTGGCACGTCTTTCCCGCCTGTTGGGGCATTCGCCTCGCCGCATTGGCCTGTCGGCCACCATTGGTGACGCCACGCTGGCGGCTGATTGGCTGGGGGCCGGCAGCGGCCGTGCCACGCAGATCTCGCGTCCAGAAAACGAAAAGCTGCGCTGGCGCCTGGGCTTTGAGCATTTTTATATCCAAAATCCAGCAGAGAAGCAGCTGCCTGATCCCGCCCTTGCCACGGCAGCGCCTGCCAAGCGCGGTGGAAACGCGCAATTAGACCCAGGCTATGAATTTCTCTACGATGCGGTAAAGGATAAGCGTGCGCTTGTTTTTTCCAATTCGCGAGAAGAGACCGAGTACGTGACCGCCACGCTGCGCCAGATCGCCAAAAAGCGTGGGGAAAAGGACGTGTTTTTGATCCACCACGGCAATCTCTCCGCCGCCCTGCGTGAGGATGCAGAGCGTAAGATGAAGGAGGGGGAGGAGCGTGCCGTTACCTGCGCCACCGTAACGATGGAGCTGGGTATTGATATCGGCCGGCTGGAGCGCGTGGCACAGGTGGATGCCCCTAACTCGGTTTCCGGCTTTTTGCAGCGGCTTGGCCGCTCGGGCCGGCGCGGCGCGCCGCCTGAAATGATTGAGGTATTCCGTGAGGAAACGCCGCTGCCGAACACGCCGCTGCCACAGCTGATCCCGTGGGGGCTTTTGCGTGCCATTGCTATCGTAGAGCTTTATACCGGCGAGCGGTTCGTAGAGCCGCCGCGCGTCAAGCGCATGCCCTTTAGCCTGGCCTTTCATCAAACGCTGAGCGTTCTGGCCGCCTCCGGCGAGCTGACGGCAAAGGCGCTGGCAGACCGTGTTTTGAATCTGCCGCCATTTATCCATATTGAAAAAGAGGATTATCGCACGCTGCTGCTCTCCATGCTGGAAAACGAGTGGATCGAAATGACCGAGGAAAAGGGTCTGATCATCGGCCTGCGTGGTGAGCGTGTGATCAATAGCTATCAGTTTTTTGCCGTCTTTAAGGATAGCGAGGATTATACCGTTCGCTGTGAATCGGATGAGATCGGCACCATTACCAACCCGCCGCCGGTGGGCGACCGCTTTGCCTTGGCCGGCCGCGTATGGGAGGTGACAGAGGCAGATCTTCCTCGTCGCCTGATCTACGTAAAGCCGGTGGATGGCAAGATGGAGATCTCCTGGCCCGGCGACAGCGGCGAGATCCACACCCGCCTGCTGGAAAAGATGCGCGAGGTGCTGTTTGGCACCAAAGCATACCCCTATCTGATGCCTAATGCCGCCGCCCGCCTGGAAACGGCGCGGCACCTGGCCCAAAATACGGGGATGGAGGAGAGCATGCTGATCTCTCTTGGTGGCAGCAGCTTTTGCCTCTTTCCCTGGCTTGGCACACGCGCCTTCCGCACGCTGCGCCGTCTGCTTTTACACCACGCCAAGCGCCTTGGCATCAGCGAGCTGGAATGTGAGAGCTGCTGCTACATGACCTTTAAGGCCTGGCAGAGCGATGGCCGCGCGCTGCTTGACCGGCTTTGCGTCATTTTGCAAGCAGAGGGCATTGATGCTGACCGATTGGTTGGCGCGGCAGAAAACCCTGCATATGATAAATTTGATGCTTATATCCCGGCAGAACTGCTACGCCGCGCTTATGTGGTTGATCGGCTATGCCCGGAAGAGGTGCTGAATCGGTTTCTGGGTAATACGTGGGAGGAGGAAGAGAATGGATAATTTGTATCAAGCGTTAGCCCCCTTTTACGATGCCCTGAATCGTGACGTGGACTACAAGACCTGGGGCGATTATGCCGAGGCCTGCTTTGCGCGGTATTTCCCGGGAAAGGTAGATGCCGTTCTTGATCTGGCCTGTGGCACCGGGCGCATGACGCTGGAGCTTGCTGGGCGCGGCTATGATATGATCGGCGTGGATGCATCGGAGGAAATGCTTTCCGTGGCGCACCGCCGCGCCGAAGAGGCGGGGCTTTCCGAGCAGATCCTCTGGCTCTGCCAGGAGATGACGGATTTTGAGCTTTATGGCACCGTGGAGGCAGTGGTTTCCTCCTTGGACTGCATCAACCATCTGCTTTCCCCCGCGCACCTGCGGGAGGGCTTC
>JAZQVK010000105.1:0-7639 GCA_045631765.1 Eubacteriales bacterium | reverse complement strand
CCTTTATCGGTGCTACGGTGGCCTATATCAACAGCCAATGGGGGCTTTTGCGGGAGAACATCACCCGCCTCTTTCAGGGCGACCCCCGTCGCCAGCTGACCGAGCTGTGCGTGGCCTACGTTCGTTTTCTTTTCGCAAACGATAATTACCGCTCGGTGCTGATCGCCTCGGGCGAGGGATGGGATGAGGACGAGCGCATTGCCGCCCTGCTGCAGGCCTGCACGCCGGATGGTAGCGAGCAGGAGAAGAAGCGCCGCCATTACGCCATCCGCGCCATTATTTACGGCACGGTGGCCATGCTGGAAAGCGGCGAGCTGGCAAATGAAGAAGATTCCTTCCGCATGATCCGTCAAACGGTTTTGTATGAAATAGAAAGAAGGGAAGGTTAGATGACCTGCCATAAAGCAGGTTTAACCTATAGACGGCAATGGCGAGCTTCGTTCGTCTTTAAGCATTACAGGAACGCCGTATAATAAACAGGACAGAGAATGCATTCGTTCTCTGCCCTGTTTTCTTAACAGTTGCTATCACGATTTACGGCATTAGATGCTTTGTTTTCCGGAATTGCTCGCCTCCAACAAAAAAGAAACTGCAAATTCACACCCCTTAAAAAATGCCTTTTTTACAAAAAGAGCCTCCACATCACACAATGCATCAACATATTTTTCTACAGCATCTTTTTGCTCCTCACTAAGGAAAGAATCTACTTTTTCATGCAGCTCTGCTGCTTTTTTAGTAAGACCCCTCGCCTCGTCCGTATCAATGACGGCACATTCGTCCAATAGATATTCATTCCACAGTTTTTCAAGTGTTTCTTTCATTTTTCGCTCCTTTCTTTTTAGTTCAAAAATGAACTGCATTTATTATAGTTCACAAGCGAACTAATGTCAATCCTTTTTAGTTCATTTGTGCTATAATTTTCAAAAAACAAGGGGAAGAAAATGAATATATATCAAAGATTAAAGGATCTTAGAGAAGATTGCGATAAAAGTCAAGAGGACATTGCCAAAATAATAGGCACCAGCCAATCCTATTACGCACAATATGAGAATGGGAAAAGAGCCATTCCGTTTGAGCGTATGGTCACTTTGGCAAAATATTACAACGTTTCTCTTGACTATTTTGCCGGCTTTATCGACACGCCAAGAAAACTAAAATAGAAGATACCCACCGCAGATAGGTGCTTTGTTACATGAGGTAAAAGAACAGCTTTTATTAACACTACCTTCCGACAAAAAGGACAGAGAATTTCATTTCTCTGTCCTTTTGCTTTATAACGCCTGCAAATGCGCGGTATCGTTCACACGCAAAAGCTCTACCTGCCCGCCCTCATAGCGGATCACGGTGAGCGAGGTGTTGGAAAAGGGGGCGATCTCCCCATAGCGACTAAGCGGCCAGCCCTGCCACGTGCAGCACAGGGTACGAATCAACCCGCCGTGCGTGGCCACGGCCACAGTCTTGCCCTCGTTCTCGGCGGCCATGGCAGCAAAGGCACGGGCACCGCGCGCGGCAAGCGCGGCATAGCTCTCGCCCCCCGGAAAGGTAAAGAGCCCGGGGGCGGCATGGTAGCTGGCATAAAGCGCCGGCTCCTTTGCGGCCACCTCGTCAAACGGGCGGCCCTGCCAAACGCCTACGCTGATCTCGCGCAGGTCGCTTCGCTCACGTATCGGCAGCCCCAGCTTCTCTGCCAGCGGGCGCGCGGTATCCCGCGCACGGGAAAGATCGCTGGAATAGATCGCATCAATGCGAAAATGCTTGGCCACGTATTCTGCCATGCAGGCAGCCTGGGCATGGCCAAGCGGCGAAAGCGGCACATCCTGCTGGCCGGCATGCCGCCGATACAGGTTGGCCTCGCTTTCCCCATGGCGAATGATAACAAAGGTGGTCATGCTTCCTCCGACATCTGAGAGTATCGCTTTGATTGCAATTGGTAGATATATACCGCCAGCGCCAGGGCACAAGCACCGGCCAGCAGCTTGCCCACGATCATGGGCGCCAGATAAGTAGGGTCAAAGGCCAGCGTAAAGGCCAGGTGGCCGGCAAAGGTAAAGGCGGCCGAGGTGGCAAAGGCGGCATTGAGCATGGCGCCCTTTTTATCCATCTTATCCATCAGGCCAAAGGTGGTCACGCTGGTGGCAAGCGAGGAAACAAAGCCAACAGCAGACGTTTCGTTAATGCCCATCAGGCCGCCCAAGCGGTGCAGCGGGCGCGCAAACACGCGCGAGATCACGTACATCAGGGGAAAAGCGCCGCTCATCACGATTGAGGCATTCAGGCACACGGCGGCGCCCTCCTCGATCGGGGCAAGCCCCTTGATCGGCTCCCAGCCGATCAAAAATTTCAAAATGCCCAGCGCAAGGCCAATAGTGATCAGGATCATGATGCCCTTGCCAAGGATGCCGAACACCTTGACACACCCCTCCGGGAACAGAAGCAGACAAACGGCGATCAAGGCCGAAAAGATCACCAGCGGCAAAAGATCGAACAGCAGGGCCGGCAGCGGCAGCGCGCACATCAGCCCGGCCACAAAGCAGCCAATCGGAATGGTGACCACGCCGCAAAGCAGCCCCAGCAGCAGCTCGCGGTGCCTCTCCTTCCCCACCGCGCCAAGCGCGTAGGGGATGGTAAAGGAGACGGTGCAGCCCATCATCGAGGAAACAACCAGGGCATTATACAGACCCATTTGCGGGTCAGCCGCTACCTCTACCGAGAGGGGAGCGCCCCCCATATCGTTGGCAAACAGCGAGGCGGGGATGATCGAGGGGTCGATATGCAGCACGCTCCAAACAAAGGAAAAGGCAGGCTGCAGCAACTCGGCGATCAGGGGGGAGAGGATGATCATACCGGTCATCGAAAGCATCATGGTGCCAAGAAGCATAAAGCCGCGCTCAAACTCGCGTGCCAGGCCAAAGTGGCTACCCGTGATGCGGTCAAGCACCGCCAGCATAGAAAATGCGACCATGATCCAAGAAACGATATTCATAGTAGCTCCTTACAAAGAGACGGCAGCAAAGCCGTTTTTCGTTAAAATATACCGCTCACAGAAGCCGGCCTCGGCCAGCAGCGCACGCGCCGTCTCAAAGCCGAAATCCAGGTAGCGGTTATCGTGGCAATCCGAGGTGATCACGGCACCAAGGCCAAGCCGCCTGAGCTCACGCAGCAAAAACAGCGGCGGATACGGCACGCGCCGCCCATAGCGCGACATAGCGCCAGTATTGACCTCAAAAAGCGGAATCTTGCCTGCCAGCGCCTCGGCCGCCTCGATGGCCGCGTGGCGGTAGATCGGGGCATCCTCATCAAAAAAGGTGACCTGATCGGCATGCTTGGTGATGATATCAAAATGGCCGAGAATATCAAATTTCCCATACTGCGGCAGTTCGGCCAGTGTGCGGTAATAGGCAAGCGCATAGGCCATACCGTCACCACCGAAATAGGTGTCGATCACACCCTTGACCACCGCGGCAGAGCGGTCAAAGCCGACGATCTCATCGCCTATCTTCAAATAATGCACCGAGCCGATAATATAATCATAATCATCCACGTCGACCTTCGAGAATATATCAAATTCCAGACCGCAGAACACGTCAATACGGCCCTCGTATGCCTTTTGCAGGCGGCGTATCTCGGCGCGATAGGCGCGGTCCCCCGGCGCCTTCATAGGGGTGGCGAAGGTGGGCGTATAGTACATATAGGAGTGGGACGAGAAGCCAATGCCGGAAAAGCCCCGCTCGAGGGCCACCTTAACCGTTTCCTCGGGCGTGTCGCGCCCGTCACAGAAGGTGGAATGCATGTGTAGATTTTGCAGATTTTCCATCGTCTTATTTCTCTTTCATCAAGCACACAATGCCGTGCTTTTTGGCACGGCATTGCTCAATTACAGCTTTTCGAACATATCAGCCAGGCGGCGTGCGGCAGAGGCCATGTTTTTGATACCCTCGAACACGGTATTCTCGTCAAAGGCAGAGAGATAGCGGTCTGCCTCCAGCGTGAAGTAGCCCTGATAGCCGATCTCCTTCAGCGAGCGCACGATCACGTCAAAATCCATCTCCATCGAGAAGGGGATCTGGTGACTGTCGTGCCAGCGGTCGTTATCGTGAATGTGCAGGGCCTGCAGATGCTCGCCCAGCGTCAAAATAGACTCTCTTGCGGTGGTGCCCAGCCCCTTCATCTCGGCATGGCCGAGGTCAAGGCAGGCGACCAGGTAGGGGTCGTTTACTGCCTGAATATGGGCAAGAAAATCGTCATGGTGCGAGCAGGCAGCAGGGGCGGCCTGGTCAAGCTCCTTGTTCCAGTTCCACATATTTTCGGTGGCGATCTTCACGCCATGCTCTTTGGCAAAGGGCAGCAGCTCACAGTACATCTCCGCGTTTTCCTCAGCCGTTTTGTTATTATCCGGGTGGATGATGCAGATCTCGCCACCGGCAATGGCGGTGCACTCGATGGCACGCTTCAGGTAATCGCGTATTTCGGGAATACGCACCGGGAACGGGGCGTGTGACTGGTTACAAACGATGCCGTTATCCAGGCCGATCTGCCGCAGACGATTGGCAAAGGCAGCATACTCGGCCGAGCGGAGCGGGTGGCCGTTATCCTGCACGCACTGATTGGCCCAATCCCAGCGTGCCATAGCAAACATCGAAAAATCCCATGCGTCAAAGCCGGCCTTGGCAATCAGCTCTACGGCCTTTTCTTCGCCCACAATACGGGCAGCCGAGACGATCTCGGTTGAAATCTTCATGGCTCATCCTACCTCTATATATAAAGTATATCAAGAATTTACTTGCATCCCACATTATAGCACATTCGCCCTGACAAGTCAATTCCTAATCCGTAAAAATCAAATTTTGCTTGACACACTTTTGTCGTTGTGCTACAATGAAAAAAAGCAAAAAAGGAGCTCTGCTATGAACGCTACGATATATATGACCGATCAGACGGGAAACCGCCTTTCCCGCCTTGGCTGCTACCCGATGGAGAAAAACGTGCCCGATATCATTGAGGCGCAAAATCACCCGGGGGACATAGAAGCGAACTTGATCACCATTCACCCGGATGTGGAATACCAGACCTACGGCGGCATGGGCGGTGCCTTTACCGATGCAGCCGCGCACGCCTGGCTCGCCATGCCGAAAGACAAGCAGGATGAGCTGATCCGTGCCTATTTTGATAAGGAGGACGGCATAGGCTATACCTTTGGCCGGCTCTCCATCGCCAGCTGTGACTTTTCGACCGAGGATTATACCTACGTTGAAGAGGGTGACGAAACGCTGGACAGCTTTGACATCTCGCACGACAAGCTTGCCGTGTTCCCGATGGTCAAGGCGGCTATGACCTATACCGATCTGACCCTGTTTGCCTCCCCTTGGTCACCGCCCGCCTACATGAAGACATCGGGCAATCGTATCGGCGGCCATCTAAAGCCGGAATGCTATCCGCTCTGGGCCAAGTATTTTCAGAAATACATCACGGCCTGCCGCGAAAACGGCATTCGCATTTGGGGCGTAACGATCCAAAACGAGCCACGCCACCACCAGATCTGGGAGTCTTGTCTATACAGCGAGCAGGAGGAGGCAGAGTTTCTTGGTCACCTTGGCCGTGTGCTGGAGGGTAGCGGTGTCAAGATCCTCTGCTTTGACCACTGTCGCGAGCGGATCATGCAGCGTGCCAACGCCATCATCGGTAGTGAAAACGGCAAATACTGCGACGGCATTGCCAACCATTGGTATTCGGGCGATCATTTTGGTGAGCTTCGCGCCTTTTACCACAAGTATCCGGACAAGCTGAGCGTGGCGAGCGAGGGCTGTCGCGCAATCATTGGTGAGGGTATCCAGCCGGAGCGAGATCTGGAATTTGCCGAATCCTACGCCCACGACATTGCCGGCGCCTTCAACAACGGCCTGCACTATTACTGCGACTGGAATCTGACGCTGAACGAGAAAAACGGCCCCTATCACAACCGCGAGGGGCGCGGCTGCTCGGCCGAGGCGCCGGTCTACTGTGTTGCCGCTACCGGCGAGATCGTCTATCGTCTCTCTTACTACTACATCGGCCATTTCAGCAAATTTGCCGAGCCGGGTGCCCGTATCATCGCCACCAGCTCCTACACCACGGCCGTTGAGCCGCTCTGCTTCAAGAATCCGGACGGCAGTCTGGTCACTGTACTGCTCAACCGCACGGGCAATCCGCAGAAGCCGATTCTCCGCTGTGGCGACAGCCTGCAGCGCATCACCCTGCCGCCGCACTCGATCGCTACGGTGATCATAGCCGAGGCATAATAAAAAGAGCCGCGATCGCGGCTCTTTCTTTATGCATAGGGGATTCGTCTCGGCACGGCCTCGAAAAGGCGAGGACATTTCGCCTTTTCTCCGTGCCTCGGGCACCGCCGGCTCTGACGTGCCACCGGCACGTCATTCACTACCGGCTCGTTCGAATCCCCGTCTGCTCCACGTCAAAAAAACAAAAACAGGTCACCATGTGGTGACCTGTTTTTGTTTGCGAAAGAGCGACCAAAAGGTGCGTAAAGTGGGGTAAGAACGACTAAAAGTACACCTATCAATCGCTTGGCAAAGATAACTCTTTGAAACGCGCCTCTGACATTACGTTTATATAATTTTCATCATACTTATGAATAGAACGGAAAATGCCTTCGTCAAGACCTATAATACTGTTCGGCTTGCCCATAATTACAAAAATTCTAACACATTCTTTTGATGGAGCAAGACTGATAATCGGCTCTCTTTCTCCGTAACGTCTTCCCATTATGCGAGGCAAAACCGGAAACTGTTCCCATTCAATCGTGTTGTTTTTACAATGAATGATGGAGTATTTGTTTGCATGTTTTCTTGTAAAATATATCTCATATTTTTTATTGCCATATTCCAATTTTACAAGTCCTACTTTATCCGTAAACCAATCTTTTGGCGATTGTTTTTTAAGCTCTGAAAAACAAGTATAAATTTCACCCATTGTTTTTCTCCTTTAATGTCTTGCAACTCGCAATCAACATTCGTCTGATACGACCGCAAAGATTTCGATAATTTTTATAGGTTTCTTCATCAATACCGTTTGTGTTGAATAACAATTGTAGCCAGCCTTCTGTTTCACTACATTCTTTGAGAGCTATTTCAAATTTTGAAAGCATATCTGCTTTGCTCTGTCCGTAATTTGCTTCCCGAATATTTGCGTACACACTACTTGAGCTCTTGCGAATTTGAAAGAGAGTGTTAGACGGAACTTTTATATTTTGACAAAGCAATTCTATCTCAGTTGCAAGTTGCTCTGAATATATCAATAAATAGTTTTTCGCCATAATATCACTCCTTTCAAGAGCATTATATCACACTTTGGTAAATAAATCAAGGCGCAAGCCTTGTATATCATCCGCAACTTGTTGCGGTATATCATCAAAACGAAGTTTTGTATATCATCATTGCGGAAGCGATACAACCTGCGGTTGATGATATCCGCCTGCGGCGATGATATACACGCTAAAGCGTGATGATATGCCATCGCTTTCGCAATGGATAAAAAAAGACGTAACTTTTGGTAGACAAAAGTTACTTCTTTTTTGGTGGAGCATTACCGCCTAAATCCGAAACGCGGAAGGTGGTGGTATTGTCTCCTTTTAGATTGTAGATGG
>JAZQVK010000104.1:0-6359 GCA_045631765.1 Eubacteriales bacterium | reverse complement strand
TTGGGGGTCTGGGGTCTTTTTTCAAAAAGACCCCAGCGCGCCCCTCTCCTTACCCCTCAAACACAAACCCAATACAAGACAGCGCGTACAGCGGCGCGGTCTCGCAGCGCAGAATACGCTTGCCAAGCGAAACGGAGATCGCCCCGGCGGCCTTGGCCTCGGCAGCCTCGTCGGGCGAGAAGCCGCCCTCGCTGCCAACGAACAGCCCCACGCTCTCTACCCCGGCGGCCTTGGCCTCGCCAAGGGCGGCCTGTAGGCTGCACTCCTGCTCGCCCTCGTAGCAGAAGAGGATACGCGCGCAGGTTTTTTGGGCATCCGCAAGCGCCGCGCGGAAGGAAAGCGGCGCGCCGACCTCTGGTAGGCGGGCACGGCCGCACTGGCCTGCCGCCTCATGGGCGATGCGAGAGAGGCGGGCGGTCTGCTTTTCGGCCCGCTCGGCCTTGACGCGAGCCACGCAGCGGCTGCTTTCAAACGGGATGATGGCAGAGGCACCCAGCTCGACCGCCTTTTGCACGATCATCTCTAATTTATCCCCCTTCGGGTTGCCCTGGTAAAGGCGCACGGCCAGCGGCAGCTCGCCCGCGCCGGTGCGGCGCGTAAGCACGGCCGCCTCTACCCGCGCAGGAGTGATGAGGGAGAGGCGACATTCACATTCCTGCCCCGCGCCATCGGAAACGGTAACGGTATCCCCCACCGCCATGCGCAGCGAAAGCGCGATGTGGCGGCAATCCTCGCCCTCGATGACCACCGTGTCACCGCCAAGCGCCTCGGGGCTGACGAAGAAGCGCGGCATCAGCCGGCCACCCGCTCGATCAGGATAGCGAGCCAGTCATTTTCACGCCGCTCTTCAACCACGCGATAGCCGTTTTGGGCAATGGCCTCACGCACCTCGTCTGCACGCGGCGAAATGATGCCGGAAACGATCATGCGCGCGCTGTCAGTCATATACGCACCCACGTCGGGCAAAAGACGGATGATCACGTCGGCGACGATGTTGGCCACCACGAAATCGTAGCGCCCACCCGTCAGGTCGACCGATTTTAACAGGTCAGAGACACCGCAAACGATGTTCTCTGCCCCGTCGGCCTCTACGTTTTCACGCGCCACGCGCACGGCCACCGGGTCAATATCGTAGGCCGCGCAGAAGGAGGCGCCCAGCTTCGAGGCGCAGAGCGAGAGAATGCCGCTGCCGCAGCCAACGTCCAGCACGCGTGCGCCCTCGGGCAGCACGTCCTGCATAAAGCGCATGACCAGGCGCGTGGTCTCGTGCGTGCCGGTGCCAAAGGCCATGCCGGGGTCCATGCGGATGATGGCCTCGCCGGGGGCGGGGGTGTATTCCTGCCAGGCGGGCACCACCGTCACGCGGCCAAGCGGAATGGGCTTATAATACTGCTTCCAGGATTCGGCCCAGTCCTCCTCACGCATGCCCTCGGTAGCAAGCTCCACCGCCATGCCAAGCGCGGCAAAGCGCTCACGCAGGAAGGTGGCGTATTCGGCCACGCTCTTTTCTGCCGGCACGAAGATCGAAACGGCGCCGTGCTCACGGTCGGCGTTCAGAATGCTTTCGTCGATCAGGTCGCCGTACACGCCGTCGGTGGTCACGTCGCTGAAATCCTCGATCATGAGGCCGTTATCCAGCATGCTCATCACGGCGGCGATCTGCTCAAGATCCTCGGTTTTTCCCTTAGCGCTTAATTTTGTCCATTCAGCCATTGCTCGATATACTCCTTTGCCTTGGCCTTATCACGCGCGATCTGCGCGCAAAGAGCCTCTAAATTTTCAAATTGCTGCTCGCCGCGCAGGCGGCAAAGCAGGTGCACGGTCAAATCCCGACCGTAGATATCCCCCACCGGGGCAAGAAAATGCGTTTCGCAGTTGGGCGCGCTGCCATGCTCGACCGTAGGCCGCACGCCGATATTGGCCACGCCGGGCAAGGGGCGCCCATCACCCGCTAAATACCCCACCGCCGCATACACGCCAAGGGCGGGCAGCGCCATGCCGGGGGAGATGGGCAGGTTGGCCGTGGGCACGCCGATGGTATGGCCGAGCGCCTTGCCGTGCGCGACCGTGCCGCTGACGGCATAGGGACGGCCGAGCAGGCGAGCAGCCCTTTCCGCATCCCCGGCGGCCAAGGCGGCGCGAATGGCGCTGGCGCTGACCGGCTGGCCGGCAACCGCCACAGCCGGCAGGGTGATCGCCCCGATGCCGGCGCGCAAGGCAAGCGAGGCAAGGCACGCGGTATCACCCGTGCCGCCGGCGCCAAAGCGGAAGTTGTAGCCGCACACCACCGCCGCGGCCGACAGCGCGCCGACCAGCACACCGTCGAAAAACGCCTCGGGCGATAGCCCGCGCAGGGCGGAAAACTCGTATAAAAAGACCTCGTCTGCCCCGGCGGCAGAAAGGCGGTCAAGCCGCTCACGCTCAGAAAGCAGGCGCAAGGCGCCCGGCTTGAGGCTGCCGTCCTCTGCAAAGGTGAAGACGGCCAAGGGGCAGGCACACCGCCGAGCCTCGCGCCGCGCCGCTGAAAGAAGCGCCGTGTGGCCAAGATGCATGCCGTCAAAAAAGCCGAGTGCCACCACCCGCGGCACACGCGGGAACGCGGCACCGGGCATGCGATAGATCTGCATAGCGGTGCTCCTTTCCTTTTTTCTATATATATTATACACAAAAAACAGGTTTCGTCAAGGGGGTTGGGAGACGGTGGTGGAGGAGGGAGGCGTTGGGAACTTTTTGAAAAAAGTTCCCAAACCCTCAAAAACCTTTTAGGATTTTTATAATAAATGAAAAGGCATAGGCGGTTCCTGGTCTTTCGTTGCCATATTCGGTGCAACGCCAACAGTAGGCTCTATGACAGGGTGACGGGCGATGGGTAATGCTTCGGACAGGGGTTAACCGCACGGAACCTGTTTGCTGGCGCAAACGAGCACCGGTCAACGCAAAAGCGCCAACGGAGCGTTGGCGCTTTTGGCGTATTAGAATTTGCCCTTACATTCGGCCTTGACCTCGTCGTAAACGGCAAGCACGTCGTCATCCGGCTTTCGGGTGAGCAGCGAGACCACAACGATCGCGATTGCCGAAAGCAGGAATGCGGGCAGCAGCTCGTAAATGGCGAACACGCCGCCGATGGGGGCGATCAGGTACTTCCAGATAAAGACCATGGCGCCACCGGCGAGGATGCCGGCAAAGGCACCCCATTTGGTCGTCCGCTTCCAGAACAGGGCAAAGAGCACCAGCGGGCCAAAGGCCGCGCCGAAGCCGGCCCAGGCAAAGGAAACGACACGGAATACCGAGGAATTCTGATCCCAGGCCAGCACCATGGCAATGGCCGCGATCACCAGCACCGTGCCGCGGGCAAGCCACATCTGCGCGCGGTTGCTGATGTTTTTCCAGAAGAAGCGCTTGACCAGGTTCTCAGAGACCGAGGAGGCTGCGGCCAGCAGCTGCGAATCGGCCGTGGACATGATCGAGGCGATGATGCCCGAAAGGATCAGGCCGGCGATCACGGCACCGAAGGAATCCATATTGGCAATGGCGTCTGCCATGTAGATCACGATACGCTCGGAATCGAAGCCCTCGCCGATCAGGTTGTTCTGCACGGCAAAGTTGAGGCCGATCACGCCGATGAAGATGGCAATGGCCATCGAGATCACTACCCACACGGTAGCCACGCGGCGAGAGAGCTTGAGCTTTTCCTTATCCTCGATCGCCATAAAGCGAAGCAGAATGTGCGGCATACCGAAATAGCCAAGCCCCCAGGCCATGGTAGAGACGATTGGCAGGGCACCGTAGCTTTGCCCGTCGGTACCCGTGAGGCTGAAATACTGGCCAAGTGAATCAATGCCGGGCAGGGCGAGGATGCTGCTCTTGACCTGCTCTAAGCCGCCGGCGCTCTCTACGCCGAAGCAAATGATGACGAAGAGCGAGATGGTCATGAAGATAGACTGGAACAGGTCGGTGGTGGAGGCAGCCAGGAAACCGCCGATCACCGTATAGGCGACCAGGATCACAGCGCCCACGACCATCGCGGCGTGGTAATCCACCGAGAAGATCGAGCTGGCCAGCTTGCCCAGTCCCGAGAAGCCCGAGGCGGTATAGGGCACGAAGAAGACGATGATAACCACCGCGGCAATGGCGGTGAGCAGGCCGCCCTTATCGCCAAAGCGATCAGAGAAGAAGGCGGGCACGGTAGAGGAGCCTGTGCGCTCGGTATACACGCGAATACGGCGTGCCACCAGCAGCCAGTTCAGGTAGGTACCCACGGCGAGGCCAAGCGCCGTCCAGAATGCCTCGGCGATGCCGGTGGTATTGCCGGCAATGCCGGTGAGCAGCGCTACGCCGGGCAGACCCATCAGCAGCCAGGAGGACATATCCGAGGCCTCGGCACTCATGGCGGTGACGAACGGGCCGAGCTTACGACCACCGAGGTAAAAATCATCAGCCGAGGCGTTCTTTTTCGAGGAACGCAGACCAATGTAGAGCATGACCGCCATATAGGCGATGACGGCCAACAGGATCATCGTAATTTTCATGATTGTTTCTCCGTTGTTTCAAAAATATGAACATATTGTATCACGGCGGCGCGTTTCTGTCAATATAGAACGATGTATAGAATATAGTCTGTACGCGTTTTTCGTTTTTTTGGAAAAACCGTTGTTTTATCGAATAAATTAAGTAGACGGAGCAAAAAACGAATTTTGTAAATATTTTATGAATTTTGCCATTTTTTCGGCATGGCATGCTACAATATAAAAAAACCGAAGGGGGTGCCTATGCGCAGACCGAGCAACGCGACCAAGAGCCGCATCATTACCGCGGCCTGGCGCCTGTTTTACGAGCAGGGGTACGAGAGCACCACGGTAGAGGACATTATTGCCGCCTCTGCTACCTCAAAGGGCTCGTTTTACCATTATTTTACCGGCAAGGATGCCTTGCTGGGCACGCTTTCTACCCTATTTGATGAAAAATACGAGGCGCTGATGCCCACCATCGACCCGCAAATGAGCGCCATGGACACGCTGCTGTACCTGAACCGCGAGCTGTTTTTGATGATCGAGCGCAGCGTCTCGCTTGAGCTGCTGGCGCGCCTGTTCTCGACCCAGCTGGTGGCGCGGGGCGAGCGGCACCTGTTAGACCGCAGCCGCACCTATTTCCGCGTGCTGCTGCAAACGGTGCGCCGCGGGCAGGAAAGCGGCGAGCTGCGCACAGACCTTTCACCAAACGACATCGTAAAGGCCTACGCCCTGTGCGAGCGCGGCTTTTTATACGATTGGTGCCTGTGCTCGGGTGAGTATTCGCTTTGCCGGTACAGCGAGCCACTGCTACGCATGTTTTTGGCCGGTTTTGTTGCGAAATCATAAAAAAGCCGGGGTAATTGTATCTTTTCTTTGAACGCGGTTGCAATTTGCCGAAAAATCCGTTACAATAGAGTTAATAGCTTGTTACATACCAAAGGATACTGATATGTTTGAAAATTTTCTCATCTGGGAGGAGGACATGGAGGCGGCCGGTGTTGAGGCCTGCGGCATGTTTTCTCTTACCCACCTGATCACCACGGTGGCCTGCCTGGCGCTGGTCATTTTCGCGGTGCGCCTCTCACGCGGGATAAGCGAGCAGCGCCTGCGCCGCATCGTGCTCTATATTGCCATTTTAGTCACGCTGCTCGAGGGCTGCAAGATCGCCTTTAACTGGGCGCACGGCGGCTGGACGCCCAACCACTGGCTTCCGCTCACCTTCTGCTCCTTTTCTACCTACGCCTACTGGTCGATCGCGTTTGGCAAGGGCATTTTATACCGGGCAGGCAAGGGCTTTATGGCCGGGGGCGGCATTATTGCCGGGCTGACCTTCTTGGTCATTCCCATGACCTCGGTGGCCACCTACCCGATGTTCCACCTGCTTTCCTTCTATTCCATGCTTTACCATTCGCTAATGATGTACGTGGGCTTGACCCTGGTGCAGAACCGCTTTTTCACCTTCAACATGCGCGGGTATCGGCAATTTCTGGCCTTCTCGCTGCCGGCCTGCTGCGTGGCGCTGGCGGTGAACCTGATCTACGGCCTCTTTGACGATATTACCCTTTGCAACATGATGTTCCTTTCCGACCCGCACCTCTTAGACGAGATGATCCCCTTTATCGGCCTGGTGTACCGCACCATTCCGCCCCTGTATACCCTGGGCGCGCTGGCCATCTACAACACCCTTCCCTTCTTTATCCCCTACGGTGTTATTCGCCTGGGCGGCCTGCTGTGGAAGAAGAAAAAGGGCTGAGGTCTACAGAAAGAATAGAGAATTGGAGTTGCGCCCTTTGGGGCGCAACGCCAATTCTCTTCTTTTTCGTTTACAGGTTTTCTAACGGCAGACCG
>JAZQVK010000103.1:0-18705 GCA_045631765.1 Eubacteriales bacterium | reverse complement strand
CACCAATGAAGAGATAGGGTATTATCTGCATGGCCTGGTGCGCCCGCACCTGCATGACGGTGTGATGATCGAGGGGGTCACACGGATCCCCGCCGGCAGCTATTATACCTTTGAGATCGAGTTTTATCATACGGAAGAGGGAACGGCTGCCTTTTCAGAGCAATTGACCTCGGTGCTGAATTTCATATTTAAGCCCTTCGACGAAATAGACCCGGATAAGACCTCTGCTGCGGTAGAGGGCGCCTTGGCAAAATTCAAGGAGATCTTGAATACCCCCGCCGAGCATGCAGCGCTGCTGGACGAAATGGAGGATAACTATAATCCCAATGCTTGGCTGGTCTCGCCCAATACGTTGACCTACGTGGGGACGGTGGTTGGCTCCAGCGAGGAAGACTCTGCAACTCTGCGGTCGCTGTTTGACGGGCAGCTGAAGATCAATTTGAACAATAAAGATACCGACGTTACGATTATGATCAAGCGTGAAAACGTAGATGGTAACGAAAGCACCGGTAGTAGCTATACCTACGAGGATCGGCGTGGCAATTCCACAACGGTCAACGGCTGTGAAATGACTTTATATATGACCTCTGATCCGTATAAGGATGAAAACGGCCGATGGTTACTTCAAAACGGTGATGACGTAACGGTATATGCCGCCGTCTTCCGCTTAGAGCCGGATGGGGTATGGCATCAGCTTGGCGATATGTATAAGGGCCAAACGACCGTCAACGGCTACGAAGCACCGTGGTACTCCGGCTCCGGCTCGTTTAATACCGATGATTGGCATGCAACCGAGACGTATTATAACGTAACGGCCGGCAGCCGTGCCACCATTGAAGCCATTACGGCAGCCTACTTGAAAACACTTCCATAGTCACCCGTTTCGGGCGAGGATCATTCCTCGCCCGAAATTTTTTTGCCACGGAAGCGATTTTTTGAAAAACAAGCTGCAATCGCTGGATTTTTACCTATATTTGTGTTACAATAGAAGCATCTCAACGCAAGGAGGCTATTGTATATGCTGCCAATTGAACGTATTCGCCTGTTTTTATTTGATATGGATGGCACGCTCTATTTAGGGGAGCAGCTGTATTCCTTTACGCGCGAGCTGCTGGCCACCATTCGCGCGCAGGGCAAGACCTATATGTTTATGACCAACAATTCGTCAAAGAATGTTGGCGATTATATCAAAAAGCTCGCCCGTCTGGGTATCGAGGCAGAGGAGGGGGATTTTATTACCTCTGCGCAGGCAACGGCGCATTACCTGCTGCAAAACCACCCGCACGAGCATTTTTACGTGCTGGGCACGCGCTCGCTGCTGAACCAGTTTGCCGAGGCAGGGCTGGACGTAACGGGCGAGGCAGACGACCGTATCACCGGCATCGTGGCCGGCTATGATACCGAGCTGACCTACCGCAAGCTGGATGACGTTTCCCGCATGCTTTCTACTAAGGAGCTGTTATATATCGCCACCCATCCCGATACCGTTTGTCCCACCGAATACGGCTTCGTGCCGGATTGCGGTGCCGTGTGCGAGATGCTGTATCAGGCAACCGGCAAGCGCCCATTGGTGATCGGCAAGCCCGAGCCGCTGATGCCGCAGCTGGCCATGCTGCGCGCCGGCGTAACGCCGGATGAGACCGTGGTGGTGGGCGACCGCATCTATACCGATATCGAGTGCGGTCTGCGTGCCGATGCGCACACAGTCCTCGTGTTCAGCGGCGAGACCACGCCTGCCGATTATGAGGCCGCGCCGCGCAAGCCGGAAACCACCATGCAGGATGGCAGCGAGCTTCTTGCCATGCTGCGGGCGCTATAAAGCGAGGATGCGGGGGCCTTTTTCAAAAAGCCCCCGCATCCCGCTTATAAAAATATTGACAGAACCGATATTTTATGGTAAAATAATTTATTGGAAAATCGGGCACCCTGTGCCCCAAAATCAGTAAACGGAGGAATCGTTCGTGGCAAAGAGCAAGCGCGCGGAATATAACGACCAAAGTATTACCAAACTAAAGGGTGCCGACCGTGTGCGCCTGCGCCCGGCCGTTATCTTCGGCTCTGACGGGTTAGAGGGCTGCCAGCATTCCTTTTTTGAGATCCTTGCTAACGCCGTTGACGAGGCGCGTGCCGGCTTTGGTGACGAAATTACGGTTACCGCCTACCGCGACCATTCCATTCGCGTAGAGGACTGTGGCCGTGGCGTGCCGCTGGGGTATAATGAAAAAGAAGGCTGCTATAACTGGGAGCTGATCTATTGCGAGCTGTATGCCGGCGGTAAATATAACAACAACAGCGGCGAGGGCGCCTATGACTATTCGCTTGGCCTGAACGGCCTTGGCGCCTGCGCGACCCAGTACAGCTCTGAATTTATGGAGGTGCAGTCCTTTAAGGAGGGCAAGGTCAGCGAGATCCACTTTGCCGGCGGTGCCGTGAACGGCGAGCTGACAGAGCGCCCGCTTGCAAGGGGTGAGCGCAAGAGCGGCACCACCGTCTATTGGCGGCCGGATATCAAGGTCTTTAACGATATTCGCATCCCGCATGAATTTTTCATCTCCACCATGCGCCGCCAGGCCATCGTCAATGCCGGCGTGCGCTTCGTGCTGCGCTTAGAAAACGAGGACGGCAAGCTTGATGAGACGGCGTATTACTACGCAAACGGCATCGTCGATTACATCGAGGAGCTGACCGGCGGCGAATATATGACCCAGCCCGTGAATTGGAAGATGGAGGCGGTCGGCCGCGACCGTGAGGACAAGCCGGATTACAAGCTGCGTGCCGAGATGGTGTTCTGCACCTCCAAGACCATGAATTTGACCGAGTATTATCACAACTCCAGCTATTTGGAGCTGGGTGGCTCGCCGGATAAGGCCGTGCATACCGCCTTTACCTTCGTGATTGACAAATACCTGCGCTCATCGGGCAAATATACCAAAAACGAAAGCAAGATCGCTTTTCAGGATATAGAGGATTGCTTGGTCATCATCATCAACAGCGCCTCTACCGAGACCTCGTATGAGAACCAGACGAAGAAAGCGATCAACAACGTCTTTATCACCCGTGCCCTGACCGATTATATCAAGCAGCAGCTTGAGATCTATTTTCTTGAAAAACCTGCCGCGGCAGAGAGCATCGGCAACCAGGTGCTGCTGAATAAGCGCAGCCGCGAAAAGGCCGAAAGTGAGCGCATCAGCTTAAAGAAAAAGCTCACGGCCTCGATGGACGTGACCAACCGCGTAGAGAAATTCGTTTCCTGCCATTCAAAGGACCCCGAGGTGCGCGAGCTGTACATCGTAGAGGGTGACTCGGCGCTTACCTCGTGTAAGCTGGGTAGAGATGCCGAATTTCAGGCCATCATCCCCGTGCGCGGCAAAACGCTGAACTGTATGAAGAGCACCTACCCCCGCATTTTTGAAAGCAAGATCATTGTCGACCTTCTGCGCGTGATCGGCTGTGGTGTTGAACTGCATGAAAAGGTAAAGACCGACATGCCGCCCTTTGATATGAAGGCCTTCCGCTGGAGCAAGATCATCATCTGCACCGATGCGGATGAGGATGGCTTCCAGATCCGCACCCTGCTGCTTACGCTCTTCTACCGCCTGCTGCCTACTCTGCTGGCAGAGAAGAAGGTCTTTATTGCCGAATCGCCGCTCTTTGAGATCACCACCAAGGATCAGACCTATTTTGCCTACAACGAGGCAGAAAAGGCCAAGATCTTAGAGGATCTGGGCAAAACGAAATATACGCTACAACGCTCTAAGGGGCTTGGCGAGAACCAGCCGGATATGATGTGGCAGACCACCATGAACCCGGCGACCCGCCGCCTCATCGCGGTGATGCCGGCCGACGCGGAGGAGACCTGCCGTATGTTTGAGGTGCTGATGGGCGACGATCTGCCCGAAAGAAAGCGCTTCATTGCCGAAAACGGCCACCGCTATCTGGCCGATGCCGACTATTGATAATAAAAAATTAGAATATAAGAGGAACAGAAACATGGTTAACGCATTGAAAAAATCTACCAAATTCGCCGGTGTTGAGGGGCCGCTCGTCACCATCGTGATGGATGGTGTGGGTATCGCGCCGCACAACGCCGCCAATGCCGTATTCGCCGCTCACACCCCCACCCTTGACCGTCTGATGGCCAATTATCCCATGGTCACCCTGAAGGCACACGGCACCGCCGTTGGTCTGCCCAGTGATGACGATATGGGTAACTCTGAGGTTGGTCACAACGCACTTGGCGCCGGCCAGGTGTTTGCCCAGGGCGCCAAACTGGTCAGCCAGTCGATCGAAAGCGGCAAGATGTTCACTTCCGAGACCTGGCAGAATCTGATTGGTAACGTCAAGGCCAATGGCAGCACCCTGCATTTCATCGGCCTCTTCTCGGATGGTAACGTGCATTCGCACATCGACCACCTGAAGGCCATGCTTGCCCGCGCAAAGGAGGAGGGCGTTGCCTGTGCCCGTATTCACATCCTGATCGACGGGCGCGACGTAGGCGAGACCTCTGCGCTGGAATATATCCTGCCCTTCGAGGAGTACCTGAACACGCTCCGCGTACCGGGCTTTGACGTAAAGATCGCCTCCGGCGGTGGCCGTATGAAGGTAACGATGGACCGCTACGAGGCCGATTGGTCGATGGTTGACCGCGGCTGGCAGACTCACGTGCTGGGCGAGGGCCGGCAGTTTGCCTCGGCCGAAGAGGCTGTTCGCACCTACCGTGACGAGCTGCACGTCATCGACCAGGATCTGCCCCCCTTCATCATTGCCGAAAACGGCAAGCCGGTTGGCACCATTGAGGATGGCGACAGCGTGATCTTCTACAACTTCCGCGGTGACCGTGCGATCGAGATCTCCCGTGCCTTTGACGGTGGCGAGGAGTTTACTGCCTTTGACCGCCGCCGCGTACCGCAGGTACAGTATGCCGGCATGCTGGAATACGATGGTGACCTGCATATTCCCGCCCACTACCTGGTCAACCCGCCCGAGATCACCGAGACCCAGAGCGAATATCTTTGCGCAACGGGCGTTTCTCAGCTGGCCATTTCCGAAACGCAGAAGTACGGCCACGTAACCTATTTCTGGAACGGCAACCGCAGCGGCAAGTTCTCTGAGGAGCTTGAGACCTATATCGAGATCCCCTCTGACGTGGTGCCCTTTGAGCAGCGCCCGTGGATGAAGTGCGCCGAGATCACCGATCGCCTGATCGAGTGCCTTGAAAGCGGCAAGTACAAGTATCTGCGTGTCAACTTCCCGAATGGCGATATGGTTGGCCACACCGGTAACTTCCTGGCTACCGAATGCTCGATGGAAGCGCTGGATCTGCAGCTTGCCCGTATTCTGGCCGTGGTAGATCGCCTGCACGGTGTCGCGCTGATCACCGCTGACCACGGTAACGCCGACGAGATGTACGAGATCGACAAGAAGACCAAGGAGCCTAAGGCAAATAAGGACGGCAGCTTTAAGGCGAAGACCAGCCACACCCTGAACCCCGTTCCGTTCATCATTTACGATAACTACACCAAGGATGGCTATACCGTGAAAGAGGATAAGGGAACCTTTGGCCTCTCGAACGTGGCTGCTACCACCGTGCGCCTGCTGGGCTATGAAGCACCCGCCGCATGGGATGAATCGATCGTTGATTGAAAAAGAGAATAAGACAGGAGAAACCACATGAAAGAGCTTGAATTTCTGGCCGGCTTTGACCCGGAGGTTGCCGCTGCGTGCAAGGAGGAGCTTGCCCGCCAGCAGACCACCATTGAGCTGATCGCCTCTGAAAATATCGTTTCCCCCGCCGTGCTCACCGCAGCCGGCTCGGTGCTGACCAATAAATATGCCGAGGGGTATCCTGCCCATCGTTACTATGGCGGCTGCTACGCCGTTGACGTGGTAGAGGAGCTGGCGCGCGAGCGTGCTAAAAAGCTATTCGGTGCTGAATACGCCAACGTGCAGCCGCACAGCGGCGCCTCTGCCAACCTGGCTGTATTCTTTGCCCTCTTGACCCCGGGTGATACCGTCATGGGTATGAACCTGGCACACGGCGGCCACCTCTCGCACGGCTCGCCGGTCAATATCTCGGGTAAGTATTTCAACATCGTGCCCTACGGTGTCGATGACGAAACGCACCGCATTGATTATGATAAGATGCGCGCCCTTGCCCTGGAATGCAAGCCGAAGCTGATTGTGGTTGGTGCCAGTGCCTATTCCCGCACCATTGATTTTGCCCGCTGCCGTGAGATCGCTGATGAGGTCGGTGCCTACCTGATGGTCGATATGGCGCACATTGCCGGCCTGGTAGCCGCAGGCATACATCCCAGCCCGGTACCGTATGCCGACGTGGTAACCACCACCACGCACAAGACCCTGCGCGGCCCGCGCGGTGGTCTGATCCTGTGCCGCGAGGCGCTTGGCAAGCAGATCGATAAGGCCATCTTCCCCGGTACGCAGGGTGGCCCCTTGATGCACATCATCGCCGCCAAGGCCGTTGCGCTTGGCGAGGCACTGAAGCCGGAATTTGTGGAATACCAGCAGAATATCGTTAAAAACGCCAAGGTGCTGTGCGACGAGCTGCTGCGCCTGGGCTTCAACGTGGTGTCCGGCGGCACCGATAACCACCTCATGCTGCTTGACCTGCGCCCCTTCAACATCACGGGCAAGGAGCTTGAGCACCGCCTGGATGAGGTGCATATCACCGCCAATAAGAACGCCATTCCGAACGACCCGCAAAGCCCGTTCGTTACCAGCGGTATCCGCCTTGGCACGCCGGCTGTTACCACGCGCGGCTTCCGCGAGGCAGAGATGAAGCAGATCGCCCGCTTTATCTATGACGTGACCGTTGATTTTGAGGGGAACCGCGAGCGCGTGACCGCCGAGGTTTTAGCGCTTTGCAAACGCTTCCCGATCTACGAATAAGCAAAATAAAAAAGTGGACGGCTGTCCACTTTTTTATTTTTTGTCAGTTGTGCCTTCCGCGGCAGGTATAAACTCCAAAAGATCCTCAATTCTGCAATCCAAAACAGAACAGATCCGGGCGAGCACGTCAACGTCCAAGCGCGTGATCTTGTTTTTGCAATAATTGTTGATCTGTGTGCGTTGCATTTCTGCCCGGTGACTCAATTTGTTTTTGCTTAACCCTTTTTCTTTGAGCAGGGCATCTAACTTGATTTTTACAGTTCCGTATTGATTCATCACTATTTACCTGAATTTTAGTATTGACAAATCCATTATAAACAAGTTATAATAGAAATGTAAGATGTAAAATATCTTGTGCTATATTTTGCACATGTTGGACAAAAACTGGTAAAAAAACAATTGTGATTGGTGACGCGTTGCAGGAGTTTAACGAGTGGGAATAATAAACGAAAGTCGAAAAAGCCTTATATATCAAGGGTTTTCGGCACTTCAAACGGATTTTTGATACCGTTTTGATACCAAAGAGAATAATAAACAACGGCAGGAATGTGAAAATTTTTGTCGTTGATTTATTGAAAATATCCATTTTGTGTTGACAAAACAGCATAAAAAGGATATAATATAAGTGCGGGTGTATCTCAGCCCTAAGTGAGAAACTTACTAAGCGAACTTCTCTTGGTTCTTTCAAGAAAGTTACAAGTGAGTGTTTCGCTACTCAGAATGCGAAAGTTATGTGATGAGGGCAAGGCACACTTGCCCTCATTTTCTTTTTAGGAGGACTCAATGGACAACCTTAAGCTTTACGAAATTAACGCAAGCTATATTACATATCTCTCTGCATATGCTCCGCATCTCTTTCAGAACAAGAAATCCGGGCAAAAGAACGAGCGAAAATATATCGGTATCGTTTTACAAATCAACGGCTTTGATTACTTCGCTCCGCTTTCTTCATTTAAGGACAAGCACAAGCTGATGAAGGAAGGACTTGATTTTATCAAGATCAAGGACTATGCCGTTATCAACCTAAACAATATGTTTCCGGTGCCGCTGAGCGAAACCAAGTACGTTGATATCAGAAGCGAGCGAGATCTTCACTACCGTGCGCTGCTTCTCGCCGAGTACCGTTTTATCAAATCCATTCAAGAGAAGATTTGGAAGAACGCGCAGAATGTCTATAAGATCAAAATTAAGGACGGCCAAAGTTCATCTCTTGCCAAACGCTGCAACGATTTTCTTATGCTTGAAAAGGCGTGCGCTGATTATATGAAGTGAGTTTTATGCAATAATGCAAGGAGGTATGTATATGGATAAGGGAAAATACAAACAGATACAAAGTATTTTCGTTGTAGTTCGTATGCTGTATTGCCGCAAAATGTGCGAACGTGAGAACTATGAAAGTTTCAAAAATTCATTGCAACCTCTGTATTCGGAACTCAAAGCGTCGGCAAATGAAAATAGCAATGAGATTTTGATATATTGCATTGATACACTTTTTGAAATTATCAATGAGGGTGATCGTGAAAAAATCTTTGATTTTGCAAATGC
Source organism: Eubacteriales bacterium (assembly GCA_045631765.1). Classification (GTDB taxonomy): domain Bacteria; phylum Bacillota; class Clostridia; order Oscillospirales; family CAG-272; genus UBA1740. The sequence continues at coordinate 10,251 of JAZQVK010000103.1, read as the reverse complement.
GATTCACAATATGCCTGAGATATGCACAGGCGCACGAGCGTTTGAAACATTTAGAACTGAGATTGTAGAGTTTAGAAGCAAGTATGGAGAACAGTATTTCCCGTTTTTTAGCACTAATGATAGAGGAACAGATATGATACCAACGGAAGAAAAAGAATATATTGCCATATTACTAAAAAAGAGTGAGGATGGCGATATTCGGGCAATGGAGGAAATAGCTACATATTATTCTCAAAATCATCCCGAACTTATGAATGATACGATTATCTCACTCGTCTTGGAATATTATGAAAAGGCCGCTTCCGCCGGTCATCAACGAGCACGGTTGAATTTAGGCGCACTTTACTATAATGGCATATATGTAACTCAGAATTATCCAAAAGCTATTGAGTTGTATAAATTAGCACTTTGCGGTAACGATGCACGCATTGCTGCAATCGCCGCTTCAAATTTAGGATATTGCTATTATTACGGCAGAAGCGTAGATGTTGATTATAGCAAAGCATTTGACTATTTTCTTGAAGGCGTTCTGCTATGCAATCATCCAGTATGCCTTTACAAATTGGGAGATATGTATCGCTCCGGTAAGTTTGTAAATAAAGATGATGAAAAAGCGTATTTTATTTATTGCAAAGCCAAAAACAGTTCTCCAAAATTCGATTATGAGGGATATGCCGATATTTTAGTTAGATTGGCTGAAGCAAAAATCGAAGGGATAGGCACAGATAAAGATATTATATGCGCGCTCAAATATTTGGAGAGAATAAGAAGAACCTCGGATAGATGCTCGCCCTCGCAAAGCGTATTGCAGCGAGCGAAGGATTTGACCGAAAAAGCCATTTCTATATGCACTCAAGGAATTGACAAGAAATCTTATACAATAAGATTTGATACCGCTCATATTAAAGTACTTTCTAAAATAAGAATTCCGTTTGATAATATAACTTCTAACGATGTTTTGGAGTTTAAGGACGATTTGCTTTTCGCCATACGTACATTGTCTGTAAACGAAAATAGCGTGATATCGGCGCGATATGGTACGACTAATGCTCAAAAGCAATTTTATGATTTAGAAAATGTTCTTTTCTATAACATTGGAACAGCGAATTTTACCGATCTGACAAAGAATGGAATTATGTTTGCTGAGACATCGGCATATGATATTTTGCGTAAGCGCAATGAATGGGGACTTTCAGAGGAATACGAACATTATTATGAGTATATGGTTTGTTCGCCAGGCAAAGCAAAAAACACCGATTTGGAAATTGCTTGTTGGAAAGATATTCCTTTCTGCAAGTGCAAATCGCTCTCTCCGCTTGATGCTTGGCTGGCAATGCGCAATGCGGATAGAAACATTCAAATAAAGGAGAGTATTGAATGTGAATTTGGAGATGCGTTTGCGCTTGATTTAGTTCTTGAAAAGCCCAAAACTCTTGAGTTTAATATCACATCGGCAATGAAACCACTCTTGGATGGAATAGTTTCCTCTTTTCACGGCGGTCTTTTTGATGAAGATATGATATCGTTGCTCGTGGGAAAATTGTCGTGCACGCGAGATCAAATTATTAATGTCGGTATGAATGTTTTAGGAAAACGAGAGTATATTCAAAAATATCCTCGTGCTAAAAACGGCATCAAATGGAATCCGGCAGACGATATGTGCAAATCCGTAAGTATACAAATCATCGATGGTGATGAATGGAGATTAAGCGGAAGAATTTGCAAGATCTTACCTCGTTGCCCAAAATGCAACAAAACAAAGGTGGCTCAGATTATGTATGGTATGCCCGCTATGTCCGAAGAATTAGAAAGGCAGCTTGAAGAAGATTCGGTTGTTCTCGCCGGATGTTGTGTCGAAGGAGAAAATCCCCGTTATCGTTGCCGTTGGTGCAAGACCGAGTTTTGACAGTATTTTCGACAAGCCTCTTGTAATTATTCCGCTTTTATGGTATAATAAAGCAAACAGAGAAAGTGTGTATTTCGGGTGGTATCGGTGATACCAATTTGATACCGTTTTTTCGTAGACACCATAGACGAGGCGGAAAATAGCGGTCAAATCCCCCGAAAAACCGCGCGAAAAGACCTAAATTCACTCATTATAATGCTAATTTAAGCGAGAATGGATAAAAAGAAAAGGCCGGCAGGCCTTTTTCTTTTTGCCAAGGTATTGCAATCACCCTACGGGCGTGCTACAATGAAATCGTGATGTTATCACCTTGCGCGATATTGCAACGTCGGCGCTTGTGTGCTATAATATGACTATCAAACGTTGGTGGGGTGTGACATGAAGGAACGGATGCGAATGATGGCCGGCCTGTTTTTCACCATGCTGAAGATCGGCTTGTTTACCTTTGGCGGCGGCTATGCGATGATCGCCCTGCTGGAAAACGAGCTGGTTCAGAAAAAAGCATGGATGGATAAGGAATCGTTTTTGGATATGGTGGCTATTTCCGAATCTACGCCCGGCTCGATCGCGGTGAATGCCGCTACCTATATCGGCTACCGTATGGCAGGGGTAGGCGGCTCGGTTGCCGCTACGGTCGGTGTGTGTTTGCCCTCCTTTGTGATCATTTACATCCTTTCGCTGTTCTTAGATGCCTTTTTGGCGGTGCCCTACGTGGCGTACGCCTTTCGTGGCATTCAGGTCTGCGTGATCTACCTGATCCTTTCCGCAGGCATCAAGATGCTGAAGGGGATCCGCAAAACCCCCTTTTCTATCACGATCCTTTTGGCGGTCTTTCTGTGCATGCTGTCACTCTCGCTGCTTGCGGTCTCCTTTTCTACCGTATTGTATGTTGTGATATGCGGCGTGCTCGGCCTTTCTCTCTATCTGTTACAAACCATTCGCGGTAAAGGAGAGACGGGGTCATGATCTATTGGCAATTGTTTTTAACGTTTTTTGAGATCGGCGCCGTCTCCTTTGGCGGTGGGTACGGCATGCTCTCCCTGATCCGGGAGCGGACGCTTGCCATGGGCTGGCTAAGTGAGGGCGAGCTGCTGAATCTGATCGCCATCTCGGAATCCACCCCCGGCCCTATTGCGGTCAACATGGCTACCTTTGTCGGTTCCGGTCAGGCCGGCTTTCTTGGCGCGGCGGTAGCAACGCTGGGCGTCGTTTTGCCGGCCTTTCTCGTAACGCTGCTGATCGCCGCCGTAATTCGCAACCTGCTGAAATACGCCGGTGTGCAGGCCTTTTTGGGCGGTGTTCGCCCTTGCGTTGTTGCCCTGATCATGGGCACGGCCGTCACCATGCTGCTTAGCAACCTGCTCGGCATCAAAACGGTAGAGAGTGCGTTCGCGCCGGATGGCAAGGGGATTGTTATTTTTGTGCTGCTTGCCGCCGGGGCGATGGGGTATAAGCGCCTGCGCCACCGGGCGATCTCGCCGCTCCTTTTGATTCTTGTCTCCGGCGTTCTGGGGCTGTTGCTGTATGGGGTGGGTGCATGAAGCATATTTCTTTGTTGATCAAGCCTGCCTCCTCGCTTTGCGGGTACCGATGCCGCTATTGCTTTTACGAGGATGTGGCAGCCAATCGCGCCGTTAAAAGCTGCGGCATCATGCAGATGGATACGGTACACGCCATGCTTGCCGCGCTGTTTGCCAAAAAGCCGCGCGCGGTCTCCTTCGTTTTTCAGGGCGGAGAGCCGCTGCTGGCCGGGCTACCGTTTTTTGAGAGTTTCACCGCCGCCGTTGCGGCGTATAATACCGATCGCGCTGCGGTGCAGTACAGCATACAGACAAACGGCGCCTTGGTCGACCTCGCATTTTGCGACTTTTTTGCCAGGCACCGCTTTTTGGTCGGCCTTTCGTTAGATGGGACAAAGGAGCTGCACGACCTGCACCGGGTGGATGCGCAAGGTGAGGGCACCTTCTCGGCCACCATGCAGGCGGCGCGGCTTTTGAAAAAAAGCGGTGTGGATTTCAACATCTTGACCGTGGTCACCAATGAGAATGCCCGGTATGCGGATAAGATCTACCGATTTTATCGAGCACAGGGGTTTGACCATATGCAGTTTATCCCCTGTATGGATGCGTTTGACGGGGGGAGAGAATGGCTCTCGCCGGAGCGGTTGGGTGCTTTTTTGAAAAAGCTGTACGATTGCTGGATGGCGGATATTGCCAAGGGGCACCCGGCCTATATTCGCCAATTTGAAAACTACCTGCAGCGGCTTTGCGGCCACCCGGCAGAGGATTGCTCCATGAATGGCCGTTGCGGGCTCTATTACGTGGTAGAGGCAGACGGTTCGCTGTACCCCTGTGATTTTTATTGCTTAGATGCCTATCGCCTTGGTAGCGTGTTTGATGAAGACCCCTTTGCCTTGTCTGAGCGGCACCGGCAATTTTTAGAGGAATCCTATCAGCAGGCAGAGCGGTGCAAGACCTGCCGCTATCTGGCCCTGTGCAACGGCGGCTGTAGAAGAGACAGAGAAACGGCCGACCATCTGAACAGGTACTGCGGGGCCTACTACACCTTTTTTGAGCATGCATATGACGGCTTATGCCGGTTGGCGGCCGCCCTGCGGCAAATGCCGCGGTGAAAGGAGATATGATGGCAAGCAAGAAGAATATTTTAATAGCGATCGCAGACGATGCCTCGCATTTCGGCTGCTATGGGTATGATTTTGTTAATACCCCTACCATCGACCGCCTGGCGGCTGAGGGGGTGCGCTTTGACAGCGCCTTCACCTGCAACCCCAAATGTGCGCCGTCGCGCGCTTCGATCCTCACGGGAAAATACAGCTGGCAACTAAAGGATGCTATGAACCATTTCTGCACCTTTCCTGCCGGTGAGACCTTCATCCCGGATTATTTAGAAAAAGCCGGCTATTTTGTCGGCTATACCGGAAAGGGGTGGGTCCCGGGGGATTTTTCTGCCTATGCGCGCAATCCGGCCGGTACGCCCTTTAACGCTCTGCATACCGAAAAGCAAGAGGGCACCTGTATCAACACTTGCGATTACGCCGGGAATTTTAAGCAGTTTTTAGAGAAGCGCGGTGATAAGCCCTTCTATTTCTGGTATGGCTGCTTTGAGCCGCACCGCCCGTATACCGTTGGTGAAGGGCAGGGGGATGCGCCGCTTTCGACTGTTACGATACCGCCGTATTTGCCGGATGATGACGTTGTTCGCGCGGATTTTTTGGACTACGCGCACGAGATCAGTTGGTTTGATAGACAGCTGGGCGAAATGGTAGAGCACCTGCGCGAGATCGGTGAATATGAGAATACGTTGATCCTGGTGCTTTCGGATAACGGCTGCCCGTTCCCCCGCGTTAAGGGGCAGATGTACGAGCAGGATTTTCGCTTGCCGCTGGTCGCCTCCTGCCCACAGCTGATTGCCGAGCGGGGAACCATTTGTAAGGATATCATCAATTTCGTCGATATCCTTCCCACGCTGTTGGACTATGCCGGTGTGGCACCGCCCACCTGTGAGGGGCGCAGCTTTTTGCCTGTTTTACGCGGCGAGGCGTACGTTCCCAATACCTATGCCTTTTTTGGGCGGGAAAAGCACGATAACGGCCGCGAAAACGATCTCGGCTACCCGGTGCGCTGCGTGCGGGATGAGCGGTATCTGCTGATATACAATTTTGAGCCGGAGCGCTATCCGGCCGGCAATCCCGAAACTGGGTTCACCAACTGTGATTCCTCGCCCACCAAGGATCTGATCCTTGCGCTGCACGAGAGGGGGGAGGATGCCTGCTACCGCCTGGCCTTTGGCAAGCGCCCGCAGATCGAGCTATATGATATTGTTGCCGATGAGGCGTGCATGCATAATCTCGCCACCGAGTCGGCCTATGCACCGCGTGTGAAGGAGATGCTCGGCGTGCTGTTTTCCTATCTGATCAAAACAGAGGATCCGCGTATCGTTCGGGATAAGGACTATTTTGACCGGCTGCCGCTCTTGACCGATAAGAGCCCCTATTCCTGGTATGCCTATACACACGGCTGCTGGCAAAAGCAGACCTTCTGAAAAACACGCACCCCTGCCGTATGATGGAAGCGTTAGGGGTGCTTTTTGTTAAGAATACAAGAAAAAACGCACGCAAACGCAACCAATCGGCGCAAAATCCGCCTTGATAGATAAAGGCCAAGAAAGGAGCACGGCATGAAGGACGAGCAGATCATAGCGCTCTTTTGCGCACGGAACGAAAGTGCTATCCGCGAGACAGACCTGGCATACGGTAACCGCCTGCGCCGCTATGCCGTGCGTATAGTGGAGGACGAGGGGGATGCCGATGCCTGCGTAAGCGATACCTATTTAGAGGCATGGAACCGTATTCCTCCCACACGCCCCACGGTGTACGAGGCCTTTTTGTTCAAAATCCTGCGTCACGTCTGCCTTGACCTGCTGGATTACCGCCGTGCTGGCAAGCGCTGCGCTTGCCTTGCTGAGCTGACAGCCGAGCTGCAGGAATGTCTGCCGTCCGGCGAGGGGGTGGACGAGGCGTTGGCAGAGAAGCAGCTTGCTGCATTGATCGATCAATTTTTGCGCGGTGAGAAAAAAGAGACGCGCATCATATTCGTGCGTCGCTATTTTTACGGCGAGGCGGTCGCCGCGATCGCCCGCGCGGGCGGCATTTCGGAATCACGCGTAAAGGCTTGCCTGTTCCGCCTGCGAAACAGGCTGCGCAAGCGATTAAGGGAAGAGGGGTATACGTTATGAAGGAAGATATGCTATTTCGTGAGATCGGCAGCATAGGTGAGGATCTGATCGCGGAGGGGGGGGATGATGCTGTCTTTTTCGCCGCCTGCCGCGGGCAAAGGCGTAAAACGCTGCGCACCTTGATGGCCGCTTGCGTGGCGCTGGTGCTGCTCTGCTTGCCACTTGCGCGCCTGCTGCCGCGCATAAACGTCTATCATGAATATTCCGGCAGCTACCCGACCGAGGATTATTTGAACGGCAGTAGCAGTATGGCCCCCGATCTGCTTGACGAGCAGTCGCTGCTTGCAACGGCCTTGCCGGCAAGCGGCAGCATGGCCGAGGGCGTAGTGCTTTCGCTGGCGTTGCCCGACTCGCTTTCCACCTGCCGTGGTCTTGCCCTGCGGGTAGAAGCAGACGGGCTGCTTGCCACGCAGGGGCCCTTCCCCTCCTTTGCGGAAAGCGAAGATAGCGAAGGAGCCGCCCTGCTACCCGTCTCTTTACTGCCGCAGACAGACTGCACCCAAGGAGAACTTACGCTGACACTCTACGATGGCGAGCTGCTGCTTTGGCAGCAGACCCTGCATTATCAAATCGAGGGTGATCGCCTGCTGATCACCGAAGCATAAAAGCCCCACCTTGTTGCGTATAAAAAAGCCGCGCCGGTATGCATGATATGCACCGGCGCGGGTCTTTTAGTTGTCACGGTAAGAGGTAACGTCAATTCCCTTGCTTACCTGCTTGGGGGTGTTGATCTTGGCATAACCGCGATAGCTGCGCGGGGCAGTCCATACACCGTTTTCACCCTTGATCATGAGTGTTTTATAAACGGGTATTTCCGTGCCTGCAATGTAATTCAAATCGCTATACAAAAAGGTAAAGGTATGGTATTCTGTATCCGAGATCTTCGTAATGACAAAATATAGCTTGTTAGCTGCTGCCACACCATCAATCATCAAATGCTTCAGGTTGCCGCCCTGTACGTTTTGGCTACAGTAGATCACGTCGCCAGGGGATTCCAGGACGGTGTGAATGATCGGCTTTTTGGTAGCGTTCAAGCCATAACTGGCCTCGTTTAGGATTTTTTCAATCAACGCCAGATGATTTTCGCCCACCGGCGCATCAATGCTACCGCCCGGTACAATGTCCTGCGGTGCATATTCAAAGCTGTTCATGGCAAGCGGCATTTCTGCCTGCTGCTGATACAGCGGCATTTCTGCATACATCCAGGTAGCATACACACCAGAGCAGGAAAGCAGCAGAAAAAGGCACAGGCATGCGATCATCGCCTTAGAGAAGCGGGCATATCTCATTTCTCCTCCTCCTCTGTGGGTGCCGGTTCAACAGGAGGAAGGATGCCGATCTCGCGCAAGCGCGCCTGCTTTGCTGCATTGACGTGCTTTTCTACGATCGGTGTGGCAACAATGCCAAAGATAACGAGCAAAATACATAAATAACCGGCTACCGATTGCATAAAGGCAACAAAGCTACCCAAGAAGGGAATTCTTTGATCCCTGTAAATGCCACGCATCTGCTCATAGTAAACAGGAAATCTGTCGGGGTTTTCCAGCGCGTCACCCTGCACCAGGAAATAGTATTCCGCATGTGCATCATTGGGAGGATAGATCTCCACAATGCGGTGAATAACAGGCGTGCCATCTATTTCATACAAAACAACGTCGTATAGCTGTAGCTCGTCCACCGCCGGCAGCTTGTACAAAAAAATCAGATCAAAGGTCTGGAATTGGTTGTCAATGCCGTTTTCAAACAGATAGGTGTTCTTTTGGTTTTTGTAGGACATAGAGCCACTTTTTACGACACTCAGCGTTGGTATCGTATCTGAGGAGGGGGCACCTGAAAAATTGACATATAGCGAAAAGGCAAAAACCGCAAAAAGAATACAACAAAGCACGACCGAAACTGCACGATCTAAAACGACCCACAGGCATCCGGTCCTTCGTTTGCTATTTTGCGTGAATTCTTCAACAATACGCTCATCCTCAACGCCGGTCTTCACCAGACGGACTGTTAATTTGATCAAAGTGGCGATCAAACATGAAAATAGCGCCGTCAATGATACGAATACGATTAGGCATAGGATAAAAACGTAGATTTCAAACGACGTCATATATTGCTTTTCCGGTTTAATGAATTACCATCCAGCCCTTGCAAGAGCATGGGCTGGATGGCGAGAGTGCTTATGTGTTAGGTTCTAGGTTCAGAAATCTCAATGCCGATATTGCCGAACAGTCCCATCTTGCCGGAGGCAGCCTGGTGCCGCTCGTAGGTTTCCAGCTTGAACTCCTTGATCTCGATCAGGTTTAACAGTGCCGAAGCATTCAGGGTTCCAACATAGTTGCCGCTGCCATCCTTGGTCAAGGTGATGTCGGTTTCGGTAGTCGTGTCAAACTTATCAAACAAGGCAGTAGAATCAATAATAACAAAATCAAGCGGTGCCGTATTGGTGGTGACCAGCTTGTATTTCATAACGATTTCGTCCAAGCCTTGGTTAGAATCTGCGAAAATCTGCGTGGGGGTAAAGGTAACGGTAATCGTGCCATCGGCAACCAGCTTTGCCGTATAATCGTTAGGGGCAGACTGATCAATGGACAGATGTGCGCCAGCGGCAGAAACGGCGATCGTTCCCTTGGCGTTGTTAATAGAGGCGTCGGCTATGCCGAAGGAGCCAATGTGGCCGTGTACGGCGATCAGCGGGGTTTCGGCATACAGCCATGCGGCATATACACCGCCAATGGTAATGCAGATAGCAAGTGCAAGTAGAATGGATAGGCTTCTGGTTTTCATGAAAAATCTCCTTATCGTGGTAATGGGTCAGGAATATAAATATACCATGATATTCCTGTTTTAAATAATAATAGCATAAAGAAAAGGGGATGTCAAGGGGGTTACACAAAAACATGTAAAACGCGCGAAAAATTTCGTTTTGAAGGACTTGCCTTTCTTGCGCCCCCGTGCTATAATAAAAGCAGAAAAAAGAGGAGTGTGTATATCATGCAGGAAACGATATGGCACGGCTTTCGCCGTATAGATTTTGAATTTGAAGGGATGGCTGCGATCTTGGTATTCCCACAGCAGGCAAACGCGCATAAGAACTGGCTGCTGAAGACCGAGTACTTCGAGGCGTTTCCCAATTTGGAGCTGGCCATGCTACAGCGCGGCTGGCACGTGGCCTACGTAAAAAACGTGACCCGCTGGTGCCTGGATGAGGATCTTGACCGTAAGGCGCGCTTTGTTGCCTATCTGGCCAAGGAATATGGCCTGTACCCGAAGTGCATACCCGTGGGTATGAGCTGCGGCGGCCTGATCGGCTCGAAGCTTGCCGCTCGTCACCCCGCTTGCGTCACGGCACTTTACCTGGATGCGCCGGTGATGAACCTGCTTTCCTGCCCGGCCGGCCTTGGCGGCAAATGCGGCAGCGACATGCTGCCCGAATTTATAGCGGCAACCGGCATGGGGCTTTCTGAGCTGATCTGCTACCGCGAGCACCCGATCGACCAGATGCATCTGCTGCTTGAAAACCGTATTCCCGTGATGCTGGTATATGGCGATAGTGACGATATCGTGCCCTATTCGGAAAACGGTGCGCTGCTTGA
>JAZQVK010000102.1:0-3414 GCA_045631765.1 Eubacteriales bacterium | reverse complement strand
AGAAAAGCGAAGATCGGAAAGAAGTAACCCCGTAAGCGCCTGCAGAGAGCTGCCGGATGGTGCAAGGCAGTGGTAGCGCCGGGTGAAATACATTCCGGGAGCTGCGTACCGAACCCACATGGCAGTAGGCTACGCCGGGCGCGACCGTCACCTCGCAGGACACTGTATGGTGCCCCTAAGGCTGCTGCCGCAAGGTTGCAGTAAAACAGAGTGGTAACACGGCCTATGTCGTCTCTGTATCTTGGATACAGGGGCGTTTGTTTTTTTATTTTGACTTTTACGGCGCGTGCCGAAAAGATATTAAAACCTGAAAGGATTTTTCAACATGAAAAAAGTACTCTCTCTTCTGTTGGTAGTAGCCATGCTGGCATGCGCTACGGTGGTCTTTTCCTCCTGCGGTGGCGGTGAAAAGACCTATAATGTCGGTATCATTCAGCTGGCACAGCACGATGCGCTGGATGCCGCTACCGAGGGCTTTAAGGCTGCCCTGACCGAAAAACTGGGCGACAAGGTTCGCTTCGACTATCAGAATGCACAGGGCGAGCAGAACAACTGCACCACCATCGTTACCAAATTCGTCAACAACAAGGTTGACCTAATTATGGCAAACGCCACCAACGCCGTTGTGGCAGCACGTGAGGCTACCGAGACCATTCCGATCGTTGGTACCTCGGTTACCGACTACGTTGGCTCCGGCCTGGTAGAAAGCAACGAAAAGCCCGGCTCGAACGTAACCGGCGTTTCGGATATGAACCCCGTTTCCAACCAGCTGGCGCTGATCGAGGCCTTCGCGCCCGATGCCGAGAAGATCGGTATCATCATCTGCGCAGCCGAGGAAAACTCCAAGATCCAGGCCGAGGAGGCCAAGGCTGCTTTTGAGGCAGAGGGCTACATCGTTACCATCTACTACGCAAACGATTCCAGCGATCTGCAGCAGGTGGTTACCAAGGCCGTTTCCGAGAGCGAGATCATCTACGAGCCGACCGACAACCTAATCGCCGCTAACGTAGATATTCTGCGTGATATCGCTGCACCTGCCGGTGTTGTTGTCATCGCGGGTGAGGAGTCGATGTGTATGTCCGGCTGCGTGGCCTCCTATAGCCTCAGCTACTACGATATCGGCTACCAGGCTGGTCTGCAGGCTTACGATATCCTCGTAAACGGCAAGAACCCTGCCGATATCCCGATCAAGATCTTCGGCGCTGATGAGCTGACCCTTATCACCAACGAAGAGGTTATGGCAGAGATGAATATCACCCTGCCCGACTCTCTGAAGTAATTTCATATAGCAATATCACCTTCCTGAAAGGGTAAAACATGAATTGGTTATCTTTACTCGGGTCGATGGAGGGCGCCGTAGCGCAAGGGCTGTTTTATGCAGTCTTTGCGCTTGGCGTTTATATCACCTATAAGATTTTGGACGTGGCCGATCTGACCGTAGACGGCTCAATCGTTACCGGCGGCGCTGTGGCGCCCGTTTGCATCGCAAACGGTATGAATGCCGTGCTGGCCGTGTTCCTTGCCTTCCTTGCCGGCCTTGTGGCAGGGGCTATCACCGGCTTTTTCCACCTTACGCTGAGCATCCCGGCGATCTTGGCCGGTATTTTGACGCAGCTTTCTCTCTTCTCGATCAACCTCAGTATTATGGGCGGGCCGAACGCCAAGGTCAGCAGCCGCGAATATGACGTGATCGTAAAGCTGTCGAACAACACCCAGTCGATGATCGTGGGTCTTATTTTCGTAGTAGTGGCTATCGCCTTCCTGTACTGGTTCTTTGGTACCGAATTTGGTAGCTCGCTGCGCGCAACGGGCGCCAACCCCAATATGTCCCGTGCACAGGGCATCAATACCAACTTTACTACGCTCTTCGGCCTCATGCTCTCCAACGGCTTCGTTGCCATGGCGGGCGGTCTGTTTGCCCAGTATAACGGCAACTCGGATATCAACTTTGGCCGTGGTGCCATCGTGATTGGTCTGGCCTCTGTTATCATTGGTAGCGTGCTGTGCGATGCGCTCTTCAAAAAGGGTGCCAATTTCGCCGTGAAGCTTGCCTTTGTGGTTGTAGGCGCGATCATTTATCAAATGGTGACGGCGCTGATCATTCAGGTCGGCCTGCCGACAGACTATCTCAAGCTCTTCTCGGCACTGCTGGTTGCGCTGTTCCTTGCTATGCCCTATCTTAAGGGGAAGTATTTTCATCGTGTAAAGGGGAAGGGAGGTAGCGGCCATGCTTAAGCTAACAGGTATCCACAAGACCTTTTTCCCCGGCAGCATCAACGCCAAGCACGTTCTGCGTGGCGTAGACCTGACCCTGAACGAGGGGGATTTTGTCACGATTATCGGTGGCAACGGTGCCGGTAAATCTACCATGCTGAACGCCATTGCCGGCGTATGGCAGGTGGATGAGGGGCAGATCTTGATCGACGGGGTAGACGTAACGCGCCTGCCCGAGCATAAGCGCTCATCCATGATCGGCCGTGTGTTCCAGGACCCCATGCTGGGTACTGCTGCCTCGATGGAGGTAGAAGAGAACCTGGCCATCGCCGCCCGGCGCGGCAAGGCGCGCACCCTGCGCTGGAGCATTCAGAATTCTGAGCGTGCGGAATACCGCAAGCTGCTTGCCCGCCTTGATCTCGGTCTTGAGGAGCGTATGAACGCCAAGGTCGGCCTGCTTTCCGGCGGCCAGCGTCAGGCGCTTACCCTGCTGATGGCTACCGTGCAAAAGCCCAAGCTGTTGCTGCTGGACGAGCATACCGCGGCGTTGGATCCCAAAACGGCCGCCAAGGTGCTTTCCCTGACCGACGAGCTGATCGCTGAATCGAATCTCACCGCCCTGATGGTAACGCATAATATGCGCGATGCGATCGCGCACGGTAACCGCCTGATCATGATGCAGGACGGTAACATCATTTTGGATATTGCGGGCGAAGAAAAGAAAAAGCTGACGGTAGAGGCACTGCTTGAAAAGTTCTCTCTGGTTGCCGGTGAGGAGTTTTCCAACGACAGGACCCTACTTTCTTAAATCAGGAAAGAACCGAGAAAAAGTTCTCGGTTCTTTCTTTTTCTCAGATGGAAAAATAAACAGTAAAATATGCATAAATGCATATTTCTTTTTTTGAAGAAACGCTGAAAAAGCCTTGCTCCGCTTGCCTTTTCTCTTTTTCATCGTTTTTTATTTACTGTTTTTTATGCAGGCGAAAACACAATATATAGTGTCGTTCAAAGAAAATTTGTGCTAAATATTGTATTTTTCCTATTGACACGGCGCCTTCTTTATGGTATACTATCCCCGAACCAATTCCGAAAGGAGCGAATGATGAACGTACAGGGCTACCAGAAGCTCACGCTGCTGGATTTTCCCGGCCGCGTAGCCTGCACGATATTTACGGGTGGCTGTAATCTGCGCTGTCCCTT
>JAZQVK010000101.1:0-23479 GCA_045631765.1 Eubacteriales bacterium | reverse complement strand
CATGCCTCCAGAGAATGGTAGCCAACCTGGTCAAGAAGCTCCAGGGCAGGGATCATCTCCTCGGTGGTCATACGGGTAGCGGCCAGCGACTGGTGAGAGTCGCGCAGTACCGTTTCTGTAATTTTTACTTTTGCCATTTTTCAATCCTTTCGTTATATAAGGGATCACATGCTGTAAAGGGAGAGGAAAACGCCGGCAGCAACGGCAGAGCCGATAACGCCTGCCACGTTCGGGCCCATGGCGTGCATGAGCAGGAAGTTGGCGGGGTTCTCCTTGCGGCCCACGTCCTGCGATACGCGCGCGGCCATCGGCACGGCGGAAACACCGGCAGAGCCGATCAGCGGGTTGATCTTGCCCTTGGTCAGGAAGCACATCAGCTTGCCGAAGAGCAGACCGCCTATGGTGGAGATCGCAAAGGCAACCAGGCCAAGCACGATGATCTTAATGGTATCCAGCGCCAGGAAGTTGGCTGCGTTGGCAGTTGCGCCAACTGAAACACCCAGCATGATGGTAACGATGTTGATCAGCTCGTTCTGCACGGTCTTGGAAAGACGCTCGGTCACGCCGCATACGTTGAGCAGGTTACCAAACATTAGGAAGCCGACAAGCGGCGCCGCATCCGGCACCAGCAGCACGACAACGATGGTAACCAAAATCGGGAAGAGCACCTTCTCAATCTTGGAAACGGGGCGCAGGTTGGTCATCACGATCGAGCGCTCCTTCTTGGTGGTGACCAGCTTCATCAGCGGCGGCTGGATCATGGGGATCAGCGCCATATAGCTGTAAGCGGCGATCGCGATCGCGCCTAACAGCTCGGGTGCCAGCGTTTTGGTAACCAGAATGGCCGTCGGGCCGTCTGCACCGCCGATAATACCGATGGCGGCAGCGGCTGCCTCGGGAAAGCCGAGGAAGAGCGCGCCCCAGAAGGCAACGAATACGCCAAGCTGTGCGGCGGCGCCCAGCATCAGGCTCTTCGGGTTGGCGATCAGGGCGGTAAAGTCGGTCATGGCACCAACGCCAAGGAAGATCAGAGAGGGGTAAATACCCAGCTTAACGCCAAGGTACAGGAAGTCTACCAGGTTGCCACTTTGCACGATGGTAACGATGTCAAGCGGCCCCTCGGTAATAAACAGGTCGGGGTGGAAGAGCGCTGCCTCCGGGGTGAAGGTGATGTTGGCAAGCAGCATGCCGGTGGCAATAGGGATCAGCAGCAGCGGCTCAAACTTCTTAACGATGCCAAGATAGAAGAGAACGCCGATGATGATATACATCAAAATGGTTTTGCCGCCGGGGATCGAGAAGGAATCTCCAAGGTTGATTGCAAATTCAGGATTTGCAAACATTTCGCGAATGCCCGTTGATTCCCAGAAGGCACTCACGGCTTCTGTGATAAAATTCATAGGCGGTACCAGCTTTCTGCGAACTGCGTGATCAGTTCAGCGTAACCAGTACGTCGCCGGCGTTTACAGAAGCACCCTTGGTCACGTTGATCGAGGCAACGGTACCGTCCTGCGGGGCGGGGATGGCATTTTCCATCTTCATAGCCTCCAGGATGCAGAGGTTGTCGCCCTTCTTGACAGCCTGGCCAACGGTAACGTCAACACCCAGAATGGTGCCGGGCATCGGTGCAGTAACCTTAACGGCACCGGCGGCGCCGGCAGGAGCGGCAGCGGGCTTCGGAGCGGCAGCCTTCGGTGCTGCGGGGGCAGCCGCAGGAGCGGGAGCAGCGGCAGGGGCAGCCGGTGCAGCCACGGGGGCGGCTACGGCACCATCGGCCTCTTCAACAAAAACCTCATAGGTATTGCCATTTACGGTAATGTTATACTTTTTCATGATCTGTTTTGTTTTCCGCAGTTTTCTGCGGCCTTTCTTATTTATTTACGCGGTGGAAGGAAACGACGCGGAATTTGCCGCCGCCATTCTCGGCGGTGGCTGCGGCGATAGCGGCAGCGATCACGGCGATCAGCTCACCGTCATCGGTAGCGGCAGGCGCCACGGGCGCAGCAGGTGCACTCTGCGGTGCAACGGGTGCGGCCTCCTTTTGCGGTGTAGCCTCTGCCTCGGCCTCGCGGCGACGGGGCAGATCGTAAACGAAGAAGCGAACGATGCTGAGGAACAGCCAAATAATGGCCAGCACGCCAAATACCGTGCACATGCCACGCAGGAATACGCCACCACCAACGGTGAACTTTTCCCCGAAGCTTTCCAGCGGGATCGTTGCCTCCGGCTTCACGTCAGCCAGTAAAAAATCATACATCAAAGGAACCCTCCCTTACAGAGGCAGTACGCTATGGCGGTAGGTGGATACCGTGCCCTTCGCGGCAAGAAGCATCAGGGCAGAGCAGATGCGCTGGCGCAGCTCGGCACAATCAATGATATCGTCGATCTCGCCGGCAGAGGCAGCCGCAACAGGGGAAGAGAGCTTCAGCTTCCATTCCTCCTCCAGCTCCTCGCGGGATACGATGCTGCTTACCTCGTTGTTCTTGGCAAAGGCAACGGCAGCGGCGGCGTTCATCGCGCCGATCTCAGCCCCCTCGAAGGCATAGGCCACGTCAGCGCCCACGCTCTTGGAGCCCAGCAGGGTGAAGGCACCGCCAATGGCGTGGCCAAGCACCACGGTGATCTTTGCGTTTTCAGACTGGGTATAGGCCATAGCCAGCTTACCAAGCTCGGCAGCAAAGGCTGCGTTCTCGTTCTCGCGGCATACGGCAAAGCCGGTGCTGTTCACTAAGGTGACCAGCGGCATAGAGAAGGCATCGCACAGCGAAACAAAGCGAGCGGCCTTGCGTGCGCCGGCGGCCGTCAGCTTGCCCTCGTTTTCGGTATAGGCATTGGCCAGCACACCGCACTTCACACCGCCAATGCGGGCAAGGGCGGTCACCATCTCGGGTGCGTTGGCAGCGCCCAGCTCCAGGTAATCGGCACTGTCGGCAATCGCAGAAAGAATAGCATGCACGTCACCGTCAAGCTCCAGCTCGCCCAGCTGACGGTTCAGGTCGTCAGCACAAGCATCGACCACAACGCCCTCCTCGCTATTCTGCGGCAGCAGCGTGATGGCGCGGCGCACGTAGGCGGCAGCAGCCTCGCCGTTTTCGGCATCGTAGGCCTTCAGGGCGGCCTGTGCATCCTTGGCACCGGTCAGCGTGTCGGAATTGACGTAGAGCTTAGCGCCCTTCTCGCAGACCAGAACGTCATACATAGCGGTAATGGCGGCAAACGAGCCAAGGCAGTTGCCACTTACCCATGCCAGCTGCGGGATCACACCCGAGGCAGAGGAAACGGCAGCCATGATCTTGCCGTAGCCGGCAAGGGCGGCAACACCCTCAAAAATGTCTGCGCCGGCACAATCAAAGATGCCAACCACAGGGGCACCGTTTTTGATAGCCATGTCGTACAGGGCGCAGATCTTCTTGGCATGCGCTTCATCCAGCGCACCCTTCATACGCGCACCGTCCTGGGCGAAGGCAAAAACCAGCTGCCCGCATACGGCACCGTAGCCGCAGATGACGCCGGCAAACTCCTCGTCCTTGGCACCTGCCTGCACCTCGTTAAAGCTGCGCTTGGTGTAAGCCCACAGCTCAACGAAGGTGTCGGCGTCAAAGAGCGACTTGATGCGCGCCATTGCGTCGGTCGCACTCACCTTGGCCAGCGCATTGCGCAGCTCGGCCGCCGTGGGAAGACCGGTGTAATTGTTTTCGGCGTTTTGTTGCTTATTCAAACCGAATTCCCGATTTGCCTTTCGGCAAATCTCTCCTTCCATTTATATTTCCTACAGGTATTATTGGCGAAAAAACCAATTTCCACCGCAATATACTATACCACCAAAAGGCAAAAAAAGCAAGGGGATTTTCAAAGATTTTGTTTTTTTCTTCACAATTTACAAAAAAGCCCCAATTTTGGAGAAAAAAGCACCGCTTTTTGGTTTTCTCATACAATAAGAGCAGGAGGTGATCCTATGCCTGCTCGTTACACATTGCCCGCGCGCCGCAGCATACCGCGCCTTTCCCAAGGGCGGCTTCGGCGTTTTTTGATCTTTTTGCTGATCATAGCCCTGCCGCTATACGCCATTTATAATTTTCAGCTGTACCCCGGCATTTCCGAGCTTGCTGTGGCGGCTGCGCAAAACAAGATCGGCGGGCTGGTCGCCCACGCCTTTACCACCTCGCTCGATGAAGAGGATACCGATTACGAGAGTCTGATCGCTATCCGCTATCGCGCGGATGGCGGTGTGGCCAGCATCTCTTGTCGCATGCAGGGGCTAAACCGCGCGCGCAACGCGCTGCTGCTTGCGGTGATCGAGGGGCTTTCGGGTGAGGACGGTGTAGAGGTCAGTCTGCCCATCGGCAACCTGCTGGGCGGCGAGGCCTTTTCCGGCCGGGGGCCAAGGATCCCCATTCGCATCCTGCTGGCGCAGGGCGCCCACGCGCATATGGAAAGCGATTTTCGCACCGAGGGCATCAATCAGACCCTGCACCGGGTCCTGTTCTCGGTAACCGTGAACCTCACGATCATGACGCCCTCGCGCCCCATTCAAACCAAGGTCACGCAGACCTTTTGCGTGGCCGAAACGCTGATCGTGGGTGACGTGCCGGATGCCTTTACCCAGATCAACCGCCTGACCGGGGATATCACCGAGGAGGAATTGGATGATATCAACGATTATGGTGCACAGCTGTAAATATTATTTAACATTCTCTTGATTTTTTGCAAGCGATGCGGTATAATAGGGAAGAATACAAGAGCAGGAGTTTTTTCATGGAACTGGGAGAAAAGATCAAAAAGCGGCGGCGCGAGCTGGGGCTCACACAGGCAGAGCTGACCGGCGAGCAGATCACGCGCAATATGCTTTGTCAGATAGAAAAAGGAAAGGCTGCTCCCTCGCTGCCTACGCTTACCTACTTAGCAGAGCGGTTAGGCATGCCGGTAGGCTACTTCTTTTGCGAGGAAGAGGAAGAATTCTTTTTCCGCAAGCAGCAGGTCTTTCCCCGCCTGAGGCGGCTGTACCACGCCGGCTCGTATACCGAATGCCTGCGCACCTTTGAAAAGGAGCTTGGCGAATGTGATGACGAGCTGGGGCTGATGATGGCGGTCTGCTCGTTTGATTGCGGCCGCCGTGCTTGGCACAACGGTGCCTTTGAAAGCGCGCTGGCCTATTTTTCCAGCACGCTGGATTATATCAATGAGACCACCTATCCCACCGCCTATCTGCGTGCCGGGTGCGAGCTGTATATGGCTATCAGCGCCAACGTGCAGGCACCGCTGTTAGAGTTTAACGCGCTGGGGTATTTAGATTGCTTGCGTGAGGCAGGCTGCTTAGACGTATACTGCTACCTGACTGAAAAAACCGAATACGTGTTTGAAAATTCCTTTTATGCCGACCACCTGCGTGCGCGTGAGCTCATGCGAAGTGGGCATTACGTAGAGGCATTAGAGATCCTTACCGAGATCGAAAAACAAAAGGGGGCCGAGCAAAGCACCGCCTTTCTTTTGTTCCGCGTGTATTCGGATATGAAGATCTGCTTCCGTGAAAACGGCAACTACGAGGGCGCCTACCGCTATTCCACCAAGCGCCTTTCGCTCCTTAACGCCTTCAAATCATAAAAGCAGCCCCGCCATGCGGGGCTGCTTTTAATCTTCTTCCTCAAAATTGATTTTTTTATATTTCGGTCGCTCGATCGAAAGGGTGGCCAGCGGGTTCTGCTGCATGGCGCTTTCCATACTCTCAGACGAGACGTGGGTGTAGATCTGCGTGGTGTTGAGCTGCTCGTGGCCAAGAATGTCCTTTAAGACGCGCACGTCCACCTGGCCGCTCTGGTACATCAGCGTAGCGGCGGTGTGGCGCAGCTTGTGTACCGAAAGGCCGCGGTTTTCAAGCCCGGCCAGGCGTAGGTATTTATACACCATCCATTGCACGGTCTTCTGGCTGATGCGCTGATTCCGCTCACTTAAAAACAGCGCGTTCGTTTTGGTAGTGCCGCTGACGTGCTGCTCGGCGCGGCGGCTGATGTATTCCAGCAGCGCGCGGCGGCAGGCATCGTTGAGGTAGATCATGCGCATCTTGCTTCCCTTACCGGTCACGCGCAGCGAGCGCAGCTCGGGATCTATATCCGGCAGGTCGATGCCGCACAGCTCGGAAAGACGCATGCCGCAATTGAGAAACAGCGTAACGATGGCGTAATCGCGCACCGAATGCTTGGATTCCATATCCTCACGGATGCAGGTCAAGAGACACCGGCTCTCCTCCAGCGTTAGAAACTTGGGCAGGGCAGAGTGCTTTTTCGGCGAATCAATATTCGCAGTGGGGTTGTTTTCCAAAAGGTGCTTTTTCGCGCACAGATAACGGTAAAAGCCCTTCAGGGCAGAGAGCTTGCGCGAACGGGCTGCCCAGCCGTTTTTGCGCCCGTTTGAGGCGTAGAGCAGAAATTCGTAAATATCCGTCGGTGTCACCGCGCCGATATAGTCAAGATCAATATGGTCGATCTTGATCTCCTCAAAAGCCGGGTCAGCCGGGTCGATGCCCAGCCGCACCGATTCGGTGTAGCGAAAGAAGGTGCGCAGGTCAAGCAAATATTCGCACACGGTTTTTGGCGAATTGCCCATAATGACCGATTTGTAGGTGGCAAAATCCCGCACCAGGGGCGGAAAAGCCTTTAATTCCTCGCTTTTCAGCGTCAGGGTAGCCATGCATACACCTCCTTTTTTACACCTCTATTATACAAAATCCAAAAAAATATTAGTGGATAAACTGTAAACAATTCAGAATATCCTTGCATTTTTTGATTTTGGCGTGTAAAATAGAAGCATCACAGGCGGCCTGCCGCCAGGATTCTTGGGGCTTTTTATGACTTGGTTCAAATCAAATTCCTATACCATCACCAAAATGATCCTTAACCAGTTCGGCATTATGCTGCTGGGCATCATTATGGTCAATATCTTAACGGTCGATATGCCTGTCTGGCGCTTGCTGGCCAGTCTGTACGCCACCCTGTTTTATATGTACCTGCTGTACGTCATGACCTGGGAGCAGGGGGCAAAGGATCGCATCCGGGCGGATGGCGGCTTTATGGTGATCGACCGGCTGACCGGCCTGAAGCTCTCGCTTTTCGCGAACCTGCCAAACTTTTTGATCGCACTTTTGCTGCTGGTGGGCTTTTTGTTCGGCGCCGCCCTGACCGTGCAGCCCTGGGCACAGGGGATGTTTGGCATTGCGCACGTGCTGGGCATCTGCTGGGAATCCATGTATACCGGCTTTATCAATGCCGTGCTCGACCCGCAAACCACCTCCAGCATGGACCCCGGCTACGTGGTGGCCTACCTGCTTACGCCGCTGCCGGCGCTGCTTGCCTCTACCCTTGGCTACCTGATGGGCAGCGAGAACAAGCGCATTTTCGGCTTCCTTGCTACCAAAAAGAATAAATAAAACATAACGAGAAAAAAGCCCCCATATACTGGTTTACAGAATGGGGGCTTTGCTTATGAAACGAATTTTTGATCTTGTCCGCCTGGGTGCCGGGGTGCTTGCCTTTTGCCTGCTGTTTGCCTTTACCACGCTTTGGATGCGCGGTGCCCGGCTGCCGGCAGTAGCCACGGTCGCTGCCGGGGATGAACGTCCGGTATTCGTGCTGGATGCCGGCCACGGCGGCGAGGATGGCGGTGCCGTGGGCGCAAACGGCGTGCTCGAAAAGGATCTGAATTTGGCCGTTACCTGTATGCTGGGCGATATGCTACAGGCGGCCGGGCAGCGCGTGGTCTATACCCGCACCGAGGATAGGCTGCTGTATACCGAGGAGCAGAATATCCGCGGCCAGCGAAAGAATTACGACCTGCGCAACCGCTTGGTGATCGCCCGAGGGCAGAAAAACGCCGTTTTCGTCAGCATTCATATGAATAGCTTTTCAGACGCGCGCTATAGCGGATTGCAGGTCTATTACGGCAAAGGCCATGCGGGCAGCCACCTCTTGGCCGAGGGGATCCAGGCCGCCGTTCGCACCGACCTACAGCCGGACAACAGCCGCACGGTCAAGGCGGCGGGCAGCAGCATCTATCTCTTGGCGCATGCCGATATGCCGGCGGTGCTGATCGAGTGCGGCTTTCTCTCTAACCCCACGGAATGTCAAAAACTTTCGGAACAGGATTACCAAAGACAGTTGTCTTTTTCGATATTTTGTGCTATGATGGAATATATCAGTCAAGATGGAGGACAAACATGAAAGCACCAAAAAGTGTTTTTGTCTGCACCGAATGTGAATATACCAGCCCTAAATGGCTGGGCAAGTGCCCCTCCTGCGGCGCCTGGAACACGCTGGAGGAGCAGCTGCCGCAGCCGGCCGTAGCCGCCACGCGTGAGCGGCGCGCGCAGCCGGTGGCGCCTGCCGTGCCGATCTCAGAGCTGGAGCTGCCTACCTATATGCGCAGCGATACCGGCATGGGCGAGCTTGATCGTGTGCTGGGCGGTGGCCTGGTGCAGGGCTCTGTTGTGCTGCTTTCCGGCGAGCCGGGTATCGGTAAATCCACGCTCCTGATGCAGATCTCAGATACGCTTGCCGCGCGGCGGCGCGTGCTTTACGTATCGGGTGAGGAATCACGCGGGCAGTTAAAGCTGCGTGCCGAGCGGCTTGGCGTGGGCGGCGATAGCTTTTACCTGCTTACCGAAACCGCGATCGACAGCATCATCGGCGAATGTGAGCGCCTGCGGCCGGACGTGATCATCGTTGACTCGATTCAAACCATCTACAGTGACCGGCTCAATTCCGCCCCCGGTAGCATTACCCAGGTGCGTGAAAGCGCCATGGCCTTTATCGCGCTGGCCAAAAGCGTGGGCTGTGCGGTGATCTTAGTCGGCCACGTGAACAAAGAGGGCGGCATCTCCGGCCCGAAGATCTTAGAGCATATGGTGGATGCGGTGCTGTATTTTGAGGGCGACCGCCGCCAGGCCTACCGCCTGATTCGCGCTATTAAAAACCGCTACGGCTCTACCAACGAGATCGGCGTGTTTGAAATGGGCGACCGCGGCCTTGCCGAGGTGCCAAACCCCTCAGAAATGATGCTGGAGGGCCGGCCGACCGATAGCCCCGGCAACTGTGCCGCCTGCGTGATGGAGGGCTCTCGCCCCCTGATCGCCGAGGTACAAGCCCTGGTCAGCCGCACCGCCTACCCGGCACCACGCCGCACCTGCGACGGCTTTGATTATAACCGCATGTGCCTCTTGCTGGCGGTCTTAGAAAAGCGGCTCAATCTCCGCTTTAGTGAAAACGACGTGTATCTCAACGTCGCCGGCGGTATGCGCATTGATGAGCCCGCAGCCGACCTTTCAGTGGCACTGGCGCTGCTTTCCGGCATTACCGACCGGCTGGTGCCGCCGCGCCTGATCGCCTTTGGCGAGCTGGGTCTTTCCGGCGAGGTGCGGGCGGTCTCGCACATTGATTACCGCGTCAAGGAGGCGGCACGCCTGGGCTTTACGCAGATCCTTCTGCCGGAGCGGTGCATCGGCAAATCGCTGAATATCCCCAAGGACGTTGAGGTTATCGGCGTCAAGAATTTGGTAGACGTGATCCGCGTGCTTTCCAAAAAGCAGGAGCCGCCGGTCATTGAATAAAGCAAAAAAACAGCCTCATGCGAGGCTGTTTTTTTGCTTTTATGGTGCTTTGCTCGGAGAAGGGGAGATCATTGCAGCTTTCTTGGCTCATCGGTCAGACCGAGCAGATAATCTAAGGATACGTTATAATATTTGGCCAGCTTGATATATTTATCAACGCCCATCATTTGAATGCCCAATTCCCATTTTCCGATCTGCTGCCTGGTGGTGCCTAAGACCTCTGCCAGGTCTGCCTGCGAAAGCTTTCTTTCCAATCGCAGGTCTTTAAGTCGTTCAAAATGCTCCATCATATTACCCTCCAATTTGCATTATAGCATAAAGTTTTCCAAAATACTTGACATGCACCCTAAGAGGTGCTATAATATTTTTGGCATCTTTTAAGATGCATTTTTGAGAGCTGTTAGGGTATCTGTGCTACAATGAAGGAACCTAAAAAATTCAGGAGGTATTTATGCAAGTATTACAGGATTTATGGATCACTTACTTAACAGATGGAGACGAAACGCAAAGCGCAGAGGAGAGGGGGATCCTTTCGCGGCTGATGGAGGATGATGAAAAGCTGCGCGCGAATCTGAGCCAAGAGCAGATAGCCCTGCTTGAAAAATGCGAAAGCCATTGGGATGATCTGCAAGAGCTGACTGCACGCGAGGCGTTTTTCAAGGGGATCCGCTTGGGGGCGGGCTTTATGCGTGAGGCGCTGCTTTCGTAATTGCTTCTGGTTTTTCAGTAAAAATTCCACTTTTTCATCCCATATAATTCCATTTTTAGGTATTAAATGGATGATATTTGTGAATGTTGCACAAAAAATAGAGAAAAAATTTTACATCCGATGGACAAAAACATGAGTCCTTTTTCTTGCTTTTTGAAAAAGGATACGCTATAATAGTAGCATAAGAGCGCTTATGAACCATAAGTATCTTATCATTTTATTACAGCAAAGGAGAACCCCTATCATGGACAAAGTATTGACCAAGAACATCCGTAACGTATGCCTGCTGGGTCACAGCGGCGGTGGCAAGACTTCTCTTGCAGAGGCGATGCTCTACATCGCTAAGGAGACCGACCGTCTGGGCAAGATTCCGGAAGGGAATACCGTATGCGACTATGATCCCGAAGAGGTACGCCGCGGCTTTTCGCTTTCCTCGTCTCTTGCATCTCTCACCTGGCGCGATATCCGTTTTCACATTCTGGATGTTCCCGGATACTTTGATTTTGAAGGGGAAATGCGCCAGTGCGTGCGCGTGGCTGATGCGGCCGTTATCGTGGTTGACGGAAAGGCAGGCGTGCAGGTAGGCACTGAGCAGGCATGGGAGGCCGCTACCGAGGCCGGCATTCCGAAGGCCTTCTTTATCAATAGATTTGATGATGGCGAATGTCGCTTCCACCGTGCCTTTGGTGCGCTGCGCGATCACTTTGGTGTGACCGTGTGCCCTATTCAGATCCCGCTGATCGAGGGTGACAAGGTTATCGGCTTTGTTAACCTGATTGATATGGTCGTTTACACCTTTGAGTCGGCTACCGGCTCCTACGTTAAGAGCGACATTCCCGAAGAATTCCGCGAGACCTGTGACGAATATCACAACATGCTGCTGGAATCCATCGCCCAGACGAGTGAGGAGCTGATGGAGAAGTTCTTCGGCGGCGAGGAGATCTCGCACGACGAGGCTGTTGAGGCCATTCACGAGGGTATCATCCACGGTGATATCGTGCCGGTATTCTGCGGCGCGGCCATCAAGATGTGGGGTATTAAGACCTTCATGGATACCATTGCCGATTCCTTCCCGCGTCCTACCGCCCGTAAGGTAGAGCACGTGGTGCTGGCCGACGGCGAGATCGGTGAGATCCCGGTAGAGAAGGAAAGCGCCGACACCTCGCTCTTCATCTTCAAGACCGTAGCCGACCCGTTCGTTGGTAAGATGTCCTTCTTTAAGGTCATGAGCGGCGAGGTAAAGGAAAACGATACGCTGCGCAACACCCGCAGTGGCGCTGCTGAAAAGCTTGGCCACCTGTACATGCTGCGCGGTAAGAAGCAGATCGCGGTTGATTCGATGGTTTGCGGCGATATCGGTGTTACTACCAAGCTTTCGGATACCAATACCAACGATACGCTGACCACCCGTTCTGATGACCTGCGCTATCAGCCGATCAGCTACCCGAACCCCTATGCCTGCCGAGCCGTTAAGCCCTGCAGCAAGGGTGATGAGGATAAGATCTCGATGGGTATCGCTCGCCTCCTGGAGGAGGATCCCACCATCCGCTTTGAGAACAATGCCGAGACTAAGCAGCTTCTCCTGTACGGCCTGGGCGAGACGCATCTTGACGTAGTGGTTGCCAAGCTGAAGAGCCGCTTTGGCACCGCCGTAGAGCTGACCACGCCGCGCGTTGCCTACCGCGAGACCATCCGCAAGAAGGTGGATGCCGAGGGTAAGCATAAGAAGCAGTCCGGCGGCTCCGGCCAGTACGGTCACGTAAAGATCCACTTTGCCCCCGGTGAAGAGGATGAGCTTACCTTTACCGAATCGGTATTCGGCGGCGCCGTGCCGAAGAACTTCTTCCCGGCTGTTGAAAAGGGTCTGCGTGATGCCATGGTCGAGGGCGGCGTGCTGGCCGGCTACCCGATGGTGCGCCTGGCAGCCGACCTGTACGACGGCTCCTACCACGAGGTAGACTCGAACGAAATTTCCTTTAAGCTGGCTGCGCGTCTGGCATACCGTGAGGGTCTTCTGCGTGCTGACCCGATCCTGCTTGAGCCTGTGGTCTGCCTACAGGTAACCGTGCCGGATGACTACGTAGGTGACGTGCTTGGCGATCTGCCTCGCCGCCGCGGTCGCGTAGGTGGCATTGAGGCACATCCCGATAAGAGCGGCTACCAGACCGTAACGGCTGACGTACCGCTGGCAGAGATGAGCGACTACGTAACCGCACTGCGTGCCGCAACCCAGGGCCGCGGCCGCTTTGACTATGAATTTGCCCGCTACGAGGAGGTTCCCGGTAACCTGACCCAGAAGCTGGTAGAGGAAGCCAAGGCTTTGAACGCACAGTAATTTTGTTTGGCATATTTTGATATAAAGAAGAAGAGGGGCTTGCCCCTCTTCTTTTCTGTTTTCGAATTTCTCCCTTGACGTATGGTATACGCCCGGCGGGAGAAAATCAAAAAATTCTGCGCAAAATCTGCACGGCCACGGCCGGCATATGTTGGCATCATCGAAAAAGAAGAGGGCTTGCCCCTCTTCTTATAGTATTACAGGCTCTCTAAGAACTTGCCCAGCTTGCGGGCGATCACGGCGTGGCCGGCATCGTTCGGGTGCAGGCCGTCGGGGGCGTAGAGCACGCGCTGCGCCTCCAGCTTCGGCTGAATGCCGCCAAAGGCGTAGAGATCGAGCACGGGCAGGGCGTATTCCTCTGCCACCTCGCGTATGATGCGCACGTAGTCGATCAGGCGGCCGTAATCGGCCTCCTTGCGGCCGTCGCCGCGCGGGTTATCCTCGTTGGCACGGTGCAGGGGGGTCATAATGGCGATCACGGCGGCAGGGTACTTCTTGATCAGGGAAGAGAATAGCTGGTGGCAGGCACCGTAAAAGGTGGTATATTCGCGGTCGGCACGGGTTCCAAGCGGCGCGTTGCCATGGCCAAAATCGTTCGTGCCGCCGAAAACCACGATCACATCTGCATCAGCATCCATTTTGGCTACCCGGTCGCAGAAGTTCTGGTCCCATTCTGCCGGCTCATTGGAGGCGCTTTGCTTGGCAAAGCGGGTGCCGCTGATGCCGTAATTGCGCGCTACTGCGCCGTATTCCTTGGCCAGCACGGCGTGAAAAATATGCTCGGGCGCGCTGGTGCCAACGCCCTGTGTAATGCTATCGCCTAAAAAGTTGATCTTTTTGCCCTTCAGTTCCATGTTGCTTTCTCCTAAAAAGGTTTTTTTCATTGTATCACAGGTTGTAAAAAAAGTCAATTCCCATGCCAAAAATCGTGAAAGCGCTTGTTTTTCGGGGCGGCGCGTGATAAAATGAAGAAAAGAAAAACGGAAAGGTGATACGACCATGCTGCATTTGATACCTATGCCCAAATTCATTCGGGTGGAAGAAGATCGTTTTCCCTATACCGCCGTCTCTTTGCCACAGGTGGCAGACGAGCGGTTAGCAAAGGCCTTGAAAAAACTCCCCATCGCACAAGACGGCGCCCCTATGCGTATGCATTTGACGGGTGGAGAGGGCGAAGCATATACGCTGTCCTTGACGAAGGATGGCGTTACCCTGACAGCTGCCTGCGAAAAGGGGGCGTTTTACGGTATCCAAACGCTGCGCCAGCTGCTTGATCAGGGCGCGCTCCCGTGTTTGCATATCGAGGATGAGCCGGATTTTTCCTATCGCGGCTTTTACCACGACGTTACACGCGGTAAAATTCCGACCATGGAGACGTTTGAAGAGTTGATCGACCGCATGGCCTATTGCAAGATCAACGTGTTTCAGATCTATTCCGAGCACGTTCTTGATCTAAAGGAATTCAAGCCCATCACGCGCCGCACCGGCTGCCTGACGGCAGAGGAGCTTCGCCACATTGACGATCTGTGCTACGAGAATTTTATTGAATTTATCCCCTCCGTCGCTACGTTCGGCCATTTGTTTGAGCTGCTGCAGCTGGAGGAATACCGTGATTTGCAGCTGGCAGAGGACTATCAGCCGAAGAATCTGTTTTGGAATGAGCGCGTGTTCCACCACACGCTTGACCCGCTGAACCCCAAAAGTCTTGCGCTTGTAAAAAGCATGATCGACCAGATCATTCCACTCTTCCGCACCGATAAGTTCAATATCTGCTGCGATGAGACGTTTGATCTGGAAAATGGGCGCTACCGTGGGCAGGATACCGGAAAAATGTACACGGATTTTGTGCTGGCCATTATGGACTATCTGCACGAAAAGGGTAAAACACCGATGATGTGGTCGGATATTATGGTGCAGCACCCTGAATATTCTCCCGCTTTTCCCAAGGATGCGTATCTGCTGACCTGGTGGTACGGCAAGGGCGGTCTTGATCGGGTAGATAATTGGCTAAACAGCCTGTCCTCTACCAACCCAAGCAATCCGCATATCGTTTGCCCCGGCACCAACAGCTGGGCGCGCCTGGTAGAGAACATCGACCAAAGCAGCGTCAACATCCCCGAAATGGCAAGGCGGGGGAAGGAATATCACCTGACCGGATTGATGAATACCAACTGGGGCGACTGGGGCACCCCCTGCCCGATCGAGCTGTGCACCTACGGCTTCCTGCTGGGGGCAGAAAACGCATGGAACGCCGGTAGCCCTGCCGATGATGCCTTTGACGCGCATGCGGATGCGCTGTTCTACCGCACGCAGGGAGCCGTTGCCGCGATGAAGGAGCTTTCCGCCTGCGCGAGCGAGGTGCCGTGGTGGCAGTTTGCCTCTTACCATTCTAACTGCATGTGCCCGGAAACGGGTAAGCTGGACGTATATATTCCCCCTATGGGTACCGTGGAAGAAACGCGCCGGCGCATCAGCAAGCTGCTTGATGACGTGCGCGCGCAGCGCTGGGGCTGGCAGGATTGCCACGAGGCCTTTCTCGTTTCGGCAGAGGGCGTGCTGTATATGGCCGATTGCTTTGCCAAAATGGGCAATTATCCTCTCCCACGCCTGGCAGATGCCCATGCCTGGATACAGCGCTACCGGGCGCTGTGGCTGAAGCGCAATAAGCCAAGCGAGCTGGATGCCGTTACCGACATATTGACTTATATGGGAAATCTTTGAGGTAAAAACAATAATATGACAATAAAAGAGGGAATTGTTGCAATTTCCTCTTTTTTGTGTTATAATAAATTGTTAAGAGCGCTTTTGCAGAAAAGGGGGGAAGGATATGGTCAAGATCACCGAGGTCGAGCGGCGCAGCCGTGCGGCCAAGGCAAAAATTCAAGCGGGTGACGTGCTGCTTGCCATCAACGGCAACGAGATTCAGGACGTGCTGGATTACCGCTTTTATTTGGCCGAGGAGCGTGTGGTTCTTTCGCTGGAAAGAAACGGCAAGCCCTATGCGGTCATCATCAAGAAGGGTGAGTACGATGATATCGGCCTGGGCTTTGAAACGGCGCTGATGGATCGTAAGCAATCCTGCCGCAATAAGTGCGTGTTCTGCTTTATTGACCAGCTGCCGCCCGGCATGCGCGATACCCTGTATTTTAAGGATGACGATGCACGCCTATCCTTTCTGCACGGCAACTACATCACGCTGACCAACCTGAGTGATCGGGAGGTAGAGCGCATCATTCGCATGCATATCTCCCCCATCAATATTTCGGTGCACACCACCAACCCCGCGCTGCGCGTGGAGATGATGAAAAATAAGCACGCGGGCGAGTCGCTGCGCTATTTGTATCAGTTAGCCGAGGCAGGGGTCGAGATCCACGGGCAGATCGTGCTCTGTCGTGGGATCAATGACGGCAAGGAATTAGACCGCACGCTAAGCGATCTGGCCGCCCTATATCCAGCTGTCAGCTCGGTATCGGTCGTGCCGGCCGGCTTGACCAAGCACCGCGAGGGGCTGCATCCGCTAACGATGTTTACACCGGCGGAATGTGCCGCCGTGATCGACCAGGTGGATGCCGTGGCCGGGTCACTGTATGAAAGGAACGGCTCGCGCCTCTTCTTCTGTGGGGACGAGTTTTATCTGGGCGCCGGCAGAGAACTGCCGGATGAAGAGTTTTACGAGGGGTACCCCCAGCTGGAAAACGGCGTGGGCATGATCACCTCTCTGCGTACCGAATTTTCCGATTGGCAGACCTATGATGCAGAGCCGGGCGAATGTCGCCGCACGGTCTCGCTTGCCACGGGCGTGGCGGCCTACCCGCTGCTGTGTGAGATCGCGCACCGCATGGAAGAAGCCTTTCCGGGGCTGGCGGTACGGGTACATGAGATCAAAAACCGCTTTTTTGGTGAAAGCATTACCGTGGCCGGCCTGCTGACCGCCGAGGATATTATTGAGCAGCTGCGTGGAAAACCGCTTGGTGACGAGCTGCTGCTGCCCGCTGCCGTGCTGCGCAGCGAGGGTGACCTGTTTTTAGATGACAAAACGCCCGCGGAGGTAGAGGCGGCGCTTGGCTGCCCCATCCGCTTTGTAGAGAATGACGGCGCGGCGCTGGCCGCTGCCATATTGGGCGAAGAGTGAGGAGGAGAGAGATATGGGAAAACCGATCATTGCCATCGTTGGCAGGCCAAACGTGGGCAAAAGCACGTTGTTTAATAAGATCATTGGCGAGCGCCGCTCGATCGTAGAGGATACGCCGGGTGTCACCCGTGACCGCATCTATGGCGAGGGTGAGTGGTGTGGGCGCCGCTTTGTGCTGATCGATACCGGCGGTATCGAGCCGAAAACGGATGACCCCATCCTGCAAAAGATGCGCACGCAGGCGCAGATCGCCATCGACTCGGCTGACGTGATCATCTTTATGTGCAACGTGCGGGATGGCCTGTTGGCAGATGACCGCGATATTGCCGTGATGCTGAAAAAGAGTGGCAAGCCCATCGTACTGGCTATCAATAAGACAGATAGCGTTGGCTCTCTGCCACCGGCCTACTATGAGTTTTACGAGCTGGGCTTTGATGAGGATCCCATTGCGCTTTCCTCGCTGCACGGCACCGGCAGCGGTGACCTGCTGGATGCGGCGCTGGCCGCCGTGCCGCCGCGTGAGGATGAGGAGGAGAATGAGGAGCTGATCAACGTAGCCGTGATCGGTAAGCCGAACGCCGGTAAATCCTCACTTGTCAACCGCGTGCTTGGGGTAGACCGTATGATCGTTTCCAACGTTGCGGGCACCACGCGCGATGCGGTAGACAGCCGTGTGGATAACGCCTACGGCTCCTTTAATTTCATTGATACGGCAGGTATTCGCCGGCAGAGCAAGGTAGAGGACCGTATTGAAAAATTCTCGGTGCTTCGTGCCCATATGGCGGTCGAGCGGGCAGACGTATGTCTGATCATGATCGACGCAGCCGAGGGCATTACCGAGCAGGATGAGCATATTGCCGGCATCGCGCACGAGGCGGGCAAGGCCTCGATCGTGGTGGTGAATAAGTGGGATCTGATCGAAAAGGATAATAAAACGACAAACAATTACACCCGCGATATCACCAACGCGCTTTCTTATATGACCTACGCGCCCATCATGTTTATCTCGGCAGAGACGGGGCAGCGCGTTAGCCAGATCTACGAGCAGATCCGCTACGTGTATGACCAGGCAAAGACCCGTATCTCAACCGGTATGCTCAATGACCTGCTCAACGATGCTACCACCAGGCACGAGCCGCCCTCCGATAAGGGTAAGCGGCTGAAGGTCTATTATATGACCCAGGTCTCTGTAGCACCGCCGACCTTCGTCATTTTCTGTAACGATGCCGAGCTGTTTCACTATTCCTATCGCCGCTATATCGAAAACTGCATCCGCGAGACCTTTGGCTTCCGCGGTACGCCGATCCGCATTGTGATCCGCGAGCGTGGCGATAAGGACGAAAAGTAAGAAGGGGGGAATTCCCTGATGTTTATTGACCATATCCAAATTTATATCAAGGCAGGTGACGGCGGCAACGGTGCCGTAGCCTTTCACCGTGAAAAATACGTCAATGCCGGCGGCCCCTCGGGTGGTGACGGCGGCCACGGCGGTAATATCGTATTCCGCGTAGACCCGGGCAGCAACACGCTGCTTTCCTTCCGTTATAAGCGCAAGTTTATCGCCGAAAACGGTGAAAACGGTAAAGCAGAAAAAATGCACGGTAAAAACGGGGCAGACACCGTGATTATGGTACCGCCCGGCACACTGCTCAAGGACCCCGAAAGCGGGCGTATTCTGTTTGACATGTCCGAGAGTGAGGAGTTTATTGCCTGCCGCGGCGGTCGCGGTGGCTGGGGCAATCGCCATTTCGCTACGCCGACCAGGCAGATCCCACGCTTTGCCAAGGGCGGCACGCCGGGCGAAGAAAAGGAGCTGCTGCTGGAGCTGAAGATGATTGCCGACGTGGGTCTGATCGGCTTTCCGAGCGTTGGTAAATCCTCGCTGCTTTCCAAGATCTCGGCTGCTAAGCCCAAGATCGCTGATTATCATTTCACCACGCTTTCTCCCAACCTTGGCGTTGTGCCGATGGGCGAGGGGCGCGGCTTTGTAGCCGCCGATATTCCCGGTTTGATCGAGGGCGCGGCAGAGGGGGCCGGCCTTGGGCACGACTTTTTGCGCCACGTAGACCGCTGCCGCCTGCTTCTTCACGTGGTGGATATTGCTGCTACCGAGGGTAGAGACCCGATTGAGGACGTAGAGATCATCAACCGCGAGCTGAAGAATTACAGCCCGGAGCTTTCTGAGCGGCCGCAGATCATGGTGGCCAATAAATGCGATTCCGTCCTTTGGGAGGAGGAGCCCTATGTGCGCGATTTTGAAAAGCACGTGAAGTCTCTTGGCTATCCGCTCTTCTTCGTTTCCGCCGTGACCGGCGAGGGCATTCCAGAGCTGCTTCGCGCCGTGCGCGAGCAGCTTGATGAGCTGCCGCCCATTAAGGTCTACGAGCGTGAGATCAGCGAGGAGGAAGCTGCTATTCGTGCCTCGGCCGACGAGCGCGAGACCACCGTCAAGGTAGAGGGCGGCGTGTATTACGTGGAGGGCAAGTGGCTCTATAACTTCATGGGTCAGATCAACTTTGAGGATTATCAGTCGCTTTCCTTCTTCAGCCGTGTGCTGCAAAAGAACGGCGTGATCGACCTTCTGCGCGAAAAGGGCGCGAAGGATGGCGATACCGTCAACATCTACGATTTTGAGTTTGATTTTGTGCAGTAATCTGCGAGGAGATCGGTATGGATTATAAAACCTACCACAATTGTCTGAGAATACAGATTACGCCGGATGAGCGACAGGATGAGCGTATTGAGAGCATCGTACAGCATTGCGTGCAGTACGGCTTTGACAACGTGATGCTCATGCTCAATTTAGAGGAATTTCATTGCGGCCATATTTCCATAGAGGAAGAAAAGAAATGGATCGCGGTGCTGAAAAAGGCAGCGACTGCGCTGCGGGAAAAGGGCATCACGGTCAGCGTGAATAACTGGATCGAGATGGGCCATGCCGATCGCGGCAGGCACTTTGCGCCCGACCAGCACTTTACGCCTATGGTTGACCCATATGGCAGGGCAGCCACGGCTATTCCGTGCCCGCTGTGCAAGAATTGGCGTGCCTACTTTGCCGAATACGTGACTCTTCTTTGCAAGGAGCTTACCCCGGATACCTACTGGATCGAGGACGATTTTCGCCTGATGAACCACGCGCCGCTGCGCTCCGCCGGCTGCTTTTGCGACCTGCACATGGCCGATTATAATAAGCGCCTGGGCACCGCCTACACGCGTGAGGAATTCGTTAAGAAGCTCCTTACTCCCGGCCCCTGCAACCGTGAGCGCAAGGCCTGGCTGGATTCTAACCGCGACGTGATGGTCGAGCTGGCAGACGAGATTGCTAAAACGGTAAAAAAGGCCTGTCCGCATACCGATGTGGCCATTATGACCTCCGGCCCCGAGCAGCATTGCATAGAGGCGCGGGATTGGCAGGCGCTCTTTTCGGCGCTCTCGCAGGGGGGCGGCCATAAGATTAACCGCATTCACCTCCCTTATGAGGAAATGACCGGCAAGGGCTATATTCACTATTTCAACAAGGCCAGTATGGGCGTGCGTGCCATGTGCGAGGATGACGTTCTCGTGATGCCGGAGGTTGAGAACGGCGCTGCCTCGCGTTATCGCCGCAGTCCACGTTTTTTGCGCTTCGCGTTAGAGACGGCTATACCGCTGGTGCTCTCCGGCATGACCTATTCACTTTACGATTTTATAGGAAACGGCACGCGGGATTCTATGGGCTATGGCCAAGTGGTAAAGGCAGAGCAGCCCTTTATGCAGGCGGTTTTGAATCTGGGGCTTCGCTATTCGTCGCTCTCTGGCGTGGTAGTACCCATTGATCCGCACTCCTGCTACTATCAGACCATGCGTGACGAGCGGTTAGAGAGCTTGATGCCCGGCGAATACCATATCGCGGGCTACCTGTCCGCGATGGGCATTTCCTTCTGCTACTCACGCGAAAAGCGCTTTGCCGGAAAAACCGTGTTTATGAGCGCTTCGTCGATCGCTACCTTTACGGATGAAGAGCTGAAGAGCCTGTTTGCTGATAATTTCGTCCTGCTGGACGGCGGGGCTGCGCTTTCCCTACAGGAGCGCGGTCTGCTTTCGCTGATCGGCGCTCGCCGTGCCGAGAATAAGGGTAGGGATACCGGCTATCATACCTATGAGGAATGTGCGGATAAGGAGCTTCGCATCGACGGTGTGCGCGGCCTGCGTGCCTCCTGCCGTACAACGGCCGGTGACTTTGTAGAGATTGATTACGAGGGTGAGGTATCCGTAAAGACCGAGGTGTACGGCTACTGCATGGATCGGCTGGCACCGGCCATCGTAACCGGCCAGAGCTTTGCCGTGATGCCGTATATCATCAACGGGGATCTTCTTGCACAATACGGTACCCTGCGCCGCCACTTCTTGCAGGAGGTGGCCGCGGCACAGCAGGCGCCCCTTGCCATCTCGCTTGAGGAGGGCGTCAGCCCGTACCTCTATCTGGATGGAGATAAGCAGGTGCTGATCCTGACCAACGGCAACGTAGACAGCTTTGCCGAGATCACCGTTCGCCTGCCGCACGTTTCGTTTGCAGAGATTTGGCGTGTCGGGCGTGACGGTAAGCACGCTCCGGTCTCCTTTGCGCGAGAGGGCGACTGCGTAACGCTGCAAACCGAGATCGAATATCTTTCTTCTACGGTGTTGATTTTGAAATAAGCAAAAACGGCAGATGAGATCTGCCGTTTTCTTTTGCCACGCTCTTGCAATGTGCGCAAAAAAATTGTATAATACAAGCAGTAAAGGAAATGGGGGAAAAACCGTTATGCTGACCAAAAATATGCTGTGTGACATACAGATCACCGATCTCAACAACCTCGGCTTTGGTGTGGGGCGTGTAGAGGGCAAGGTGGTCTTTGTCAGCGGCGCGGTGGATGGCGACCTGGTAGAGGCGCGTATCATCCGTGTCAATAGCGGCTATGCCATCGCACGGGCAGAGCGTATTTGGGTAGACTCTCCTCACCGTGCATCATCCCCCTGCACGGCACTTGGCTGCGGTGGCTGTGCCTACCGGCATATTACGCGCGAGCACGAGGCATCCTTAAAGGAAAATTACGTGCGCGAGGTCTTTCGTAAGCAGGGCATGCCGGAGGTAACCGTGCTGCCGCTGTTGACGACCGGCGAGCGCTATCATTACCGTAACAAGGCGCAGTATCCCGTCGCGCACGAAAAGGGCGGCGGTCTGCGCATCGGCTTCTACGCGCCAAAGAGCCACCGCGTGGTGGCGGCCGAGGATTGCCCCTTGCAGGATGCGGCCTTTGCGCCGATCGTGAAGCGCCTGCATCAGCTGCTGGAGCAATATGCTATTCCCGCCTATGATGAAGAAAGCGGCAAGGGGCTTGTGCGCCACATCTATCTGCGCGTGGGAAGGGTGAGCGGTGAGCTGCTGCTTACGCTGGTTTTGAATGGAGAGCGCCTGCCGCACGCCGAGGAGATCGTTGCCGACCTGCGTGAGAAATTTCCCGCGCTGGTGGGCATCCTGCTCAACGTTAACCGGGCAAATACCAACGTCATCTGCGGTGACGAGTGGCATACCCTGTGGGGCAAGAGCAGCATGCTTGACACCCTTTGCGGTGTAGAGCTGGAGATTTCGCCTGCTGCGTTTTATCAGGTCAATCACGATGCGGCCGAGCTGCTGTACCGCCGCGCGCGTGAGCTGGCTGATCTGCGAGGGGACGAGCTGCTGCTTGACCTCTTCTGCGGTGCGGGCAGCATCGGTCTTTCGATGGCGGACGGCGTGCGCGAGGTCATCGGCATTGAGATTGTAGAAAGCGCGGTTACCTGTGCCAAGGCAAACGCCGCGCGCAACGGTATTAAAAATGCTTCCTTCTATTGCGGCGATGCCGAGGATGCCGAGCGGCTCTTAGCCGCCGCCGAGGCGGCCAGGGGAGAAAAGATCACCCCGGACGTTGTTCTGCTCGACCCGCCGCGCAAGGGCTGTGGTGAGGAGCTGCTTGCCTATATTGCGCGCCTCGCACCCGAGCGCATCGTTTATATCTCCTGCAACCCCGACACCCTCGCACGGGATTGCGTAACGCTGACCGCCGCTGGCTATCAGCTGGGAGATGTCACGCCGGTTGATCTCTTTCCGTGTACAGGGCATGTCGAGTCCGTCGTGTGTCTCACACGACGACTCGACAACTAAGTTTGCCCTTACGGGCAAGTGAAGTTGCTACGCAGTGAAGTTCACTGCGTGAGTGAAGTTTCGCCTGACGGCGAAGTGGGGCAAACTTAACTTCACTTTGCGAGTGAAACGAGCAAAACTTCACTACGAACGAAGTGAGTAACTTCACTTTTGCGAAGCAAAAACTTCACCAAACACCAAAAAGGAGAACAATAATGAAAGATTCCGAATTGCGCACAAGAGCAAAAGCTCTTGCGTTACATATCATAGCCGTCTGTGACGAGGTAGATACTCGTAAGGGCAGAGGTGTACTTGTCAATCAAATTGTAAGGAGTGCAACCTCTATCGGCGCGAATATTCACGAAGCGAACTATGCTGCAAGTAAAGCAGATTTTATCAATAAATTTCATATTGCCCTTAAAGAGTGCGGTGAAACTGAATATTGGATTGAAATGCTTGTCGGTTCAAACGCGATAAGCGAACAAATTTCGAAAGAGCTTTTACAAGAATGTGGCGTTATTCGCCGTATGCTCGTAAAATCCATCACCACCGCAAAAGAAAACAAT
>JAZQVK010000100.1:0-1743 GCA_045631765.1 Eubacteriales bacterium | reverse complement strand
GGCGATCCATGATGCGGCGCGCTGCCTGATCACACCCGGGCAGATTGCCGACGTGGTTGCCGCCGCATATGCCGAGCGCGCTGCCTCGGCCGCCTGCCGCGTTTTTGATACGGTAAAAAAAGCAAACGCGGCCGGCTACGTGACCGAAACGGTAGACCGCGAGGCGCTCTGGCTGGCGCAAACGCCGCAGGTGTTTGATGCTACGCTCTATCGGGCGGCTGCCTATACCGCCATGCAGGCGAAATTCGTGGCAACCGATGATATGATGCTGTGTGAGCGCATCGGCCAAACAGTAAAGCTGATTGATTGTGGCACCGATAATTTTAAGGTAACGACCCCCGGCGACCTGCTGCGTGCGGCAGCCGTGTTGCAGGGACGCAGAAAGGACGGGCAGGCATGATGAGAATTGGCCATGGCTATGACGTGCACCGGCTGGTGGAGGGGCGCCCCTTGATCATGGGCGGTGTTGAGATCCCCTACGAGCGGGGGCTGCTTGGTCATTCGGATGCTGACGTGCTGCTGCACGCCGTGATGGATGCGGTGCTGGGTGCCATGGGCGCGCCGGATATCGGCCACCTGTTCCCGGATAAGGATGAGCGGTATCGCGGCATCTCCAGCATGAAGCTGGCCGTCTGCGTGGGCGAGCGCATGCGCGAAAAGGGCTATGCCGTTGGGAATATCGACGTGACGGTGATCGCACAGCGGCCAAAGATGGCACCCTATCTGGCAGAGATGAAGAAGAACGTTGCAAAGGCCTTTGGCTGTGACCCGTCGGCAGTGAATATTAAGGCCACCACCGAAGAGGGGCTTGGCTTTACCGGCACCGGTGAGGGGATCGCCGCGCATGCCGTATGCCTGCTGGTCTCCTTATAAAAGAAAGAGTGCAGCGAGAAAATCGCTGCACCCCTACGCCTATACCCGGCGATGCTATCGTTCACGACCTGTATCTTTTTTTCTCCCTTCGCCGGGCCGGGGCGGCACTGTCGCCTCCTTTATAGAATATGGTGCCCTGGCGCTTTTGGATAGTCACTACGCGCTATAGGTATTATGAAAATTTTCCTCATTTTGATTTTTGTTAGAGAAAGGACTTTGGTTATGATCAAAATTTCTCCCTCTGTTCTCGCTTGTGATTTTTCTCGCCTGGCCGAGGAGGTAGAGGCTGTTGAGAAGGCCGGCGCTGATTACATCCATCTGGATGTGATGGACGGTGTGTTCGTGCCTAACATCAGCTTTGGCTTTCCGGTGATCGCCTCACTGAAAAAGCATTCCTCGATGGTTTTTGACGTGCATCTGATGATTACCGCGCCCGAGCGGTACGTTGACCGCTTTATCGATGCCGGCGCAGATATTCTGACCATCCATGAGGAAAGCTGTCATTGCATTGGTGAAACGCTGCAAGCCATTCGTGCACGCGGTGTTCGCGCCGCGCTGTGTGTAAATCCGCGCACGCCGATTGAAAAGGTATATCCGTATCTTGCGCTTTGCGATATGGTTCTGGTGATGACGGTGGAGGCCGGCTACGGCGGGCAGAAGCTGATCCCCGAAACGCTGGATAAGGTACGCGCGCTGTGTGCAGAGCGCGCCGCCCGCTCTCTTTCGTTTGAGATCGAGGTGGATGGCGGCACCAATGCCGAGAATGCTCCCGCCGCCGTTGCCGCCGGCGCCGACGTGCTGGTGGCCGGTAGCGCCGTATTCGGCGCCCCTGACCGTGCTGAGGCCGTTCGCCGCCTGCGCGGTGAGTAA
>JAZQVK010000099.1:0-3595 GCA_045631765.1 Eubacteriales bacterium | reverse complement strand
GACGAACTTTTCAGCGCGTATCTGAAAGAGATAATGATTTTTATTATCCGCGCTTTTGAGAATATTACACCGCACACGGAAACTCTGTCCGTGTCTTCGTCGGAAGCGCTTTGCTACAACGTTATGAATTATATAGACACTCACCTTTACACGATGAAAAATCTTGATGAACTTTCCGAGATATACAGATACAGTTACGGCTATCTTTCCTCACTTTTCAAGAAAACCGTATCAATGACGCTATCGGAATATCACCGCAAAAAGAAACTTGAAACGGCAAGGCTCTTAATCCTCGAAGACAACTTGAAAATTTCCGAGATTTCCGACCTTTTGAATTACACTTCGCCGTATTCGTTCAGTCGGGCATTTTTTAACTCTTTCGGCGTCTATCCGACGCAATACCAAAAAAATCAGCGGCAATTATTGGGTGATGTCCTTATCGGAGAAATAAAATAAGGGTATGGGCATAGCCCAAGGCATTTGTTAAGCAAATGCGAAACTGGCGATAAAAACAGAAGAGAGAGTAACGCGGAAACAAATTTCCGTGAAGTTCTCTCTTCTCTGGTTTATATGTGAGTGATATTCTTTGCTTCGCAAAGAGTGATATTGCCCTTCGGGCAGTGATATTGTTCGGCTTCGCCTCACAGTGATATTCTATTCGCCATTAAACTTGCGAAGCAAATATCACTCGGCGTAAGCCGAATATCACTGCGTAGCAATAGAACTCGCCGTAGGCGAATAGAACTGGCGTGATACTCCAAGCGGAGTATCACGCCAAGGGCTTGGCGCTTCTCTTTTTCACCGTTTTTCCATTGACGGCGTATACTGCCAATGAGCCGCTATGCGGTATACGAATGAAAAAACCGCGGCAGGTGCGCCTGCCGCGTGGAGCTATTTATGGAAAAACTGATCGTGCGACCAAGCGGCCCCCTATATGGCCGCGTGGGCATTGGTGGCTCTAAAAACGCCGCCTTGCCGATCCTTGCCGCTACGCTGTTGTGCGAGAGCCCCTGTATCATTGGCAACCTGCCCGCTATTCGGGACGTGGAGCTGGCGCTTTCGATCCTTGCCGGCAT
Source organism: Eubacteriales bacterium (assembly GCA_045631765.1). Classification (GTDB taxonomy): domain Bacteria; phylum Bacillota; class Clostridia; order Oscillospirales; family CAG-272; genus UBA1740. Next base: position 2,519 of record JAZQVK010000099.1, on the reverse strand, counting down.
GGGCGCGCAGGTTGAAAGAATTGACCGTGCTACCTATCGCATTGACCCTACGCACGCCGCACCGCCCGGCGCGCCCGACCCGCTCAGCGGCCGCATGCGTGCCTCTGCGTATTTTCTTGGTGCCGGCCTTGGCCGCTTTGGCCGTGGCTGTGTTGGCCGCATTGGCGGCTGCGATTTTGGCGGCCGCCCGATCGACCAGCATCTCAAGGCCTTTTTGGCGCTTGGCGGCAGCATGGAGGTCAGCGAGGAGGCCGTTACCGTGCAGGCAGCAGCGTTGCGAGGTGCCGTGATCGAATTTGATACCGTTTCGGTTGGCGCTACGGTCAACGCCATTCTGGCCGCCACTCGTGCCGAGGGGGAAACGGTTCTTAAAAATGCGGCCAGCGAGCCGCATATTGCCGACCTGGCGGCCTTTTTGAACCGCTGCGGTGCCGATATTCGCGGTGCGGGAACACCCACCCTTCACATTCGCGGTGTCAAGCACCTGCACGGGTGCAGCTATGCCGTTATTCCCGATATGATCGAGGCCGGCACTTATCTGCTGGCAGCAGCGGCCACGCAAGGGGCCCTTACGGTGTGCGGGGCAGACCCGCGCCACCTTGTGCCGCTTGTTGCTAAGCTGCGTGAGATGGGGGCCGAGATTGATTGCGAGGAGCGGCGCATCAGCCTGTTTGCCGCCAGGCGCCTGCGCGGCGCTTCGGTCGTTACCGGGCCATATCCCGGCTTTCCCACCGACCTACAGCCGCCCATGGCCGCCCTGCTTGCCGTGGCAGCGGGAAAGAGCCTGGTTGAGGAGCGGGTGTGGCGGCAACGCTTTCGCTACGTGGCCGAGCTGCAAAAAATGGGGGCAGCGATCGAGGTGCAGGAGAATACGGCCCACGTGTGCGGCACACGCCTGTACGGGGCAGAGATCAGCGTGCCCGACCTGCGTGCAGGCGCCGCTCTACTGATCGCCGCCTGCGCTGCGGAGGGGGAAAGCACCCTGTCAGACACCGGCTACATAGAGCGTGGGTATGAGGATATTATCGGTAAGCTGCGTGCCATCGGTGCCGATATCAGTGCCGGGTAGGCCGATGATGCTTGCGCCCGCCGCCCCGTGTGCGGGCCGTACCAAGCACGCCGCCCAGCATGGCCACCGCTACCACCAGCACGGCTGAAAGCGCCAGGTGACCAAGCGGCGAGGCCCCATCACCGATCGTGATCAGGTGCCCGCAAAGCAGCAGGGCCAGCAGACCTATGCCGGTAAACAGGCCGCAAAGCAGCCCCTGCCGCCCACGGCGACCGGCCGCGCGCCCGCCGCCAAGCAGCGCGGAAAGCAGGGCACAGGCATAGGAGAGCGGGCGCACCCACGCCGTGGGGTCATCCTGCTGATAGGCAAACAGCGTAAAGGCAAGCGAAAGCAGCAACAGCAGCAGTATGGAAAGCAATAGCCCACCTGCCACGCAGGAAAGCAGCGAGGCCTGCTTTTTGCCGGCCCCCAGCGGAAGGGAAGTGTTCATAAAAAAAGCCTCCGTAAATATTCTACCTGGTAGAATATATGACGGAGACTTTTTCGTTATGAAAAAATTACTTATTTTCGGTGCTCTCTTCGGTCTGCGGGGCATTCTTATCAGCCGCGCGAACGTCAACAGAGCGAACAGCGCTCTTCAGAAAACGGATCTTGGTGCCGGCCTTGCTGGTCTCGATGGTGATGGTGTCCTCCTTCATGCTGACGATCTCACCAATGATACCGCCGATGGTGGTTACCTCATCGCCTACCTCCAGAGAGCTGCGCATGGCTGCCTCCTCCTTCTGCTGCTTGCGGGAAGGACGAATGATCAGGAAATAGAAAATGACGATAATGCCCGCGAACATGGCAATGGTAAGCCAAGGATTGTTCTGCTGGGCAGCGCCGGTTGTTGCATCCTCCAATAAAAACTGAAGCATAATAAACCTCCTATGTGTATTTTTGTTATATTCATCTTATTATATCCTTTTTTTTCCGGAAAAGCAATAGCAAACCAAGAAAAAAGAAAAAAGAATTTGTAAACAATCCTCTACGCCCGGCAAGCATCGTCAAATTGCACAGAAACATGAAGAAATTTTGAAGAAAATATGATCATTTGTCGAATAATGTATTGACTTTTTTGGCAGCAAGTGGTATAATCTTCACGATGGCCGAAAAAGTCTTGGGTAGGGTAGCGATGCCTGCAGAGCACAAAAAGGCATGGCACCTTGCGTATGCAAGGTGTTTTTGTTATCCACAAAGACAGGGGCTAAAAAAATCAAGGAGAGAGAAAACCATGAAACTCGTCTACGATGTTCACGAAAGACCCCCGTTCGCGAAAAACCTGCTCTATGCCTTCCAGCAGCTGCTGGCGGTGATTGCCGCTACCGTTCTGGTGCCTACGCTGGTAAACGGTCTCAGCGGCACGAACCTGCTGAGCCATGGTGCCGCTATGCTTGGCGCCGGCTTTGGCACGCTGGTTTATCTGCTGTTTACTCGCTTTAAGAGCCCTGTATTCCTTGGCTCGTCCTTC
>JAZQVK010000098.1:0-7737 GCA_045631765.1 Eubacteriales bacterium | reverse complement strand
GTACGATCCTGCCTCGTTCCCGGGAGACGTTTCCTATGAAAGCATTGATACGCTTTCGCAGCTAAACCCTGACAAGCTTGCTGCTTTGCAGAGAAAACATGCGGCAGAACGCATTATGATCGAATACAACGGTATGTGGATGAATGACGATCTGTATCGTGCTATGCCGGAGAATTGGTATATTTATCAGGAGATCATGCTGGCGGATGCCGGGACGTTTGTGAATTACAATGCCAATATGCGTTCGCTTGTGGTGAATAAGCTGCAAAATTGTGAGATGGTCGTTTTCAACCGCTTTGATGAAAAAAAGACCGACCGTATGGATCTGCACAAGATCGTGCGCGGTATTTCTCGCCGTGTGAATATTGCTTACGAAACGCCCGAGCACGAGATCGAATATGACGAGATCGAAGATCCGCTGCCCTTTGATTTAGAGGCGGATGTGGTAGAGATCGCTAACCGTGATTACGCCATCTGGTACCGCGATATGTCCGAGGAGATGGAGAAATACAAGGGCAAGGTGCTACGCATGACGGCCATGGTGGCAAGAGATCCGGCGCTGCCGGCAAAATCCTTTGTTATCGGCCGTCACGTGATGACCTGCTGTATGGATGACATTGCTTATCGCGGCCTGGTCTGCACGGGTGAGCAGAAATGCGAGCTGGAAAGCAAGGATTGGATCGTGCTAACGGCGCGCCTGGATATCGAGTATCACAAGCTGTATAAATCCAAGGGGCCGGTTTTGAAGGTTATTTCTATAGAAAAGGTCGATCCGCTGCCGCCGGAAGAGCAGCTGGCTACCTTCTATTAAGAAAGGGAATGATGCCATGACAGAGAACTACTTTGAATACGCGGTAGACGAGAAGCCAAGCGGCAAAAATCTGCTTCGCAGATGTCTGCTGATCACGTTTTATATCGTATTTGCCCTGGCGTTCTTTTTGTTTTTCTATTCGCTGCAGTTCCCGCACTTGATTGCCATTTTACCGCTGATCTTACTGATTATCGTGCTGTTTACCTGGCAATACGTTTCCGTCACGCACGAATATATCATTGCCGTTGGTGAGATCACGTTTGCACGTATCTATTCTAACCGCCGCAGAAAAACCTTTTTGCAGCTGCCGATTCGCGAGCTGCTGGAGGTGGTGCCGGATGACGGGCAAAAGCAGCCGGGGATTGACCGTATTTTAGATTTTCGCAGCGAGGCCAATACGCCGGATTCTTATTATCTCGTCTTTCGGGATGAAAAGGACAAGCTGTGCCTCGTTTATTTTGAAGCAACTAAAAAAGCTCTGAAGCTGATGCAGCTGTACAACCCCGGCGCCGTAAAATTTGGCAAGACCTTGCGATACTAATTATAAACGGCGCACCAACCGGTTGCGCCGTTTATAAAATGAGGGTATGATATGAAAGAAAGATTAGCAGCACTCAAAAAGGAAGCCGAGGCGCTACCGTCGCGTAGCCAACACGCGGTTGATGAAGAAGGGCGCGCGATTCTGCGCATGAACGTGAAGGATGACAGCGACTTCTTATCTTCGTTTTCGGAAGGTGAAAATCCTGTTATTAGTGATGAGGTTGCCGCTTTTTTGGAAAACAGCACCGTTACTTTGCCGCCCGCGCAGCCACTTGCGCTGCATATATATAGCGGCTGCATTGATGAAGGGGAGCGGGTAGAATACCGTAACGCGATCAAGGAGTATTACACCAGCCAATACGTGGCTAATGAAAACGAGCGCCGCCGTAATCGCCGAATCGTATTGCTGCTCGCTCTTTGCGGTATATTGATCCTTTCTATGGCCATCTTTTTAGAGTATCGGGCAGAAAGCCTGATATGGGCTGAGGTAATTGATATTGCCGCCTGGGTCTTTTTGTGGGAGGCGGTCGATATCGGTACCTTTCGCAACCACGAGCTGCGGGTCAACCGCTTACGCTATCTTTCGTTGATAGAAATGAAGATCGTCTATCATTCAGTTGGTGAAAAAGGATAACAACATACAAAAAGCACTCGGCAGATGTCGAGTGCTTTTTTGTGCTTATTCTTCTGCGCTGAACATATCCTTGCCTACGCCACACAGCGGGCACTCAAAATCCTCAGGCAGATCCTCAAACTTTGTGCCGGGCTCGATGCCAAGGTCAGGCGCGCCTACCTCTTCATCATATTCCCAGCCGCATGCTTCACAAACGTACTTCATAAGATTTCTCCTTTGTGTAAATGTTTTCTTTATTTTATTTCTTCAAAATCAGAGGCACCGTGCTTGCACAGGGGGCAAACAAAATCATCGGGCAGGGTGTCACCCTCGTACAGGTAACCACAAATGGTACATACATACCCCTTCTTGCCCTCGGTCTTCGGCTTCGGCTTTACGTTTTCCAGGTAATACGTGTAGGTCATCGTTTCCTTTTCGGAAAGAACTCTTGCCTCGGTAACGGCACAAATAAACATGCCGTGCGTATCTAAGTCAACGTATTGCTCTACCTGTAGAGACATGAATGCGTTAATAAAGCGGGGCAGGAATACCAGACCGTTATCCGAGCGCAGCGGTGTGCAATTTTCAAACTTGTCTACGTTGCGGCCGCTCTGGAATCCAAAACGCTCGAACACGGAAAAGGGTGCATCGGTAGACAGGCAGTTGATGTTCATCTTGCCGGTCTGCTTGATCACGTGGTGCGAGTAATTTTCCTTGTTGATCGTTACGGCGATGCGGTTGGGGGTGTTCGTTACCTGGGTAACGGTATTTACGATCAGGCCGTTGTCCTTTTTACCATCGTGTGAGGTGACCACATAAAGGCCGTAGCCGATGCGGAACAGGGCTGTCATATCGTTTTTGTTGGCGGTGGAATCCTGCTTAGCCAGGTATTCCATGCACAGCTCGTCTGCCAAGGCATTTAACTGCTTGCTGCTGTCCTCATTGAGGGCAGAGAAAATAGTAACCGCGGTGTCGGCAAAGGTGAGCCCCTTGCTATTTTCCAGCATGCCGCGCATCACCTTGGTGGCCATGGGTGACCAGCTGCCGTTTTCAATCAAGGCAACGGTGCGGTTGCCGAAGTTGCGCTCGGTCAGGTGGTGAATAAAATTACGCATGAAGGGGAAGATCTCTGCGTTGTAGGTGGTAGTAGCCAGCACCAGCTTGCTGTAGCGGAAGGCATCTGCCACTGCTAAGGCAATATCGCAACGGGCCAGATCGTGCACGACCACTCGCGGGCAACCGTTTGCCTTCAGCTTTTCTACCAACTGCTGTACGGCCTTTTTGGTATTGCCGTAAATAGAAGTATAGGCAACTACAATGCCATCGCTTTCCGGCTCATAGCTCGACCAGGTGTTATACAGGTTGAGATAATAGCCAAGGTTTTCCTTCAGTACGGGGCCGTGCAGCGGGCAGATGGTCTCGATCTCTAACGTGGCAGCCTTTTTCAGTAGAGCCTGCACCTGTGCGCCGTATTTGCCAACAATGCCAATGTAATAGCGCCGTGCCTCGTCTGCCCAGGGCTCCTCTACGTCCAATGCGCCGAATTTTCCAAAGCCATCGGCAGAGAAGAGAACCTTTTCCTTGGTATCATAGGTCACAATGACCTCAGGCCAATGTACCATAGGTGCGGCAACAAAGGCCAGCGTGCGTTCACCAAGAGAAAGCGTGTCGCCTTCGCCAACCACAATGCGTCTGTCAGCAAAATCGGTGCCAAAGAAGTTTTGCATCATGCGAAAAGCCTTGTCCGAGGAGACAATCTTAGCGGATGGATACGCCTTCATAAAATTGTAAATGTTGGCGGAATGATCCGGCTCCATATGCTGCACGATCAGATAATCGGGGTGTCTCTTGCCAAGGGTAGAAGCAATATTGTCAAGCCATTCGTGCGTAAAGCGAGCGTCAACCGTATCCATAATAGCGATTTTTTCATCAATGATCGCATAGGAGTTGTAGGACATACCGTTTGGAACGGAATACTGCCCCTCAAATAGGTCGACCTCATGATCGTTAACGCCGATATATCGAATGCTATCTGAAATCATCATGATAAACCTCCAATCGTTTTTCTTATTGGATTATATCATAAAGTTTTAGACATTTCAAGATATATTTATTCATTTGTGAAATAAAAGATTATTGGCTTTTCTGTAGCTGTGCATACAGAAAAGCCAATTTCTTATATAAAGCGTGTTTCAACCATTTTGCTGCACCCCGGTGGGGAGTATTGCCATGCGTCCATATGCTTCGTTTTTTGCGGATCGATAAAATAAGACAATGGCATACGCGGTGCAGGCTCGTTCCGTGCATCGATCAGCACCAGCTTCATTTTCATACGCTCGGGAAGAATGCTTTTAATGTACACCGCTGCTTGCGCCCCCACCTCTACGCCGCTTTTCCACTCGGCGAGGCCGGCCAGGTTTGGCGCCAGCTCAATAAAAATACCATATGTTTCAATGCTGCGCACGATGCCCGCCGCCGTCTGCCCAACAGAAAAGCGAGATGCGTTTTCAAGCCAGGTGCCGAGTAGCTCACGCATAGAAACGTATATACGTCCTGCATTGTCGATCGTTTTGATCACTACGTGAATGCGGTCTCCCGGCTGAAAACGGTCGTGCGGGTGTGCAATGCGTGAAACCGAGATCGAATCAATTGATAGCAATGAAATAATACCGCAGCCTATATCCACAAAAGCGCCAAAGCTTTCCAAGTGTGTAACGCGGGCAGGAATGACGTCGCCGGGCATAAGGCTGCTGATAAATTGATGTCTGCACTCCATTTGGGCTGCCTTTCGAGATAGAACGGCACAGCGCTTGCCGTCTTTGCCGCGCTGAAAACCAATAATCTTAAAGCAGGTAGGCTTACCAACGCGCGTTAAAATAGCGATATCCTTTGTTTCTTCACCAGTTTCATTGTACTGCGCCTCGCTTCGCGGCATAACCGCATGTGTACCGTATAGATCAAAGTGAAGCGTGAAATTGTTGTCGCACAAAAGGGCGGTCGATTCTACGATTTGCTGTCTTTCAAGTGCCTTCTCAAGGCCTGCCGACGTTGAGAGAAATTCATGGTTTTCCGTTCCGTTTATGAGGTATCCTTCCGGCTTGTATAGCATATTTCTTCCTCGTTTTCCTGGGGTTTGTTTGTCACAGTATATGTGGCAGAACGGGGAAGTATGAAAAATTAAATATCAAGCAGGGAAAACACCGGCGTACCCTTGACATTTTACAAGGAATATGGTAAACTATGCATAAATATCAATTACCGAAAAGTAAGCGAAAAATCTTCAAATTCCTGCAAAAGAAAGCAAGCATACGCATTCGGATTTGTGCTATGATGAGAAAAAACTTTCGATGTATCATGAAAAAAGAAACGTTAGACTGTCTGCTGCAAGAGCTCTCGTGGGAACTGCCAAAAAATGTCACGCTAAAGCAGAGTAGCGAAGGCATTACCATTGCGTGTGACGGAAAAGAGGCAACGCTGCTCTATCACACCCCTGTCGATCTGGCACGCGGCCTGGTGCTGCTGAAGCAGCTCGGTACGCAAAGTGCCTATACGCACCATGAACGCTGTGCGTTCCAAACGCTTGGCGTGATGATTGATTGCTCGCGTAATGCCGTCCTCACGGTCCAAAATGCTAAGCGGCTCCTGCGCCTGCTGGCTATGATGGGGTATAACATGGTGCAGCTATATACCGAGGATACCTATGAGGTCGAGGGGGAGCCTTATTTCGGTTATCTGCGCGGCCGCTATACCGCAGCCGAGCTGCGTGAGCTGGATGACTACGCAGCTGAATTGGGCATAGAGCTGATGCCGTGTATGCAAACGCTGGCGCATTTGAATGCTATTTTTCGTTGGGGCGCCTATTCTTCCACCGTGCAGGATTGCAATGATATTCTTCTGTGTGGGGATGAAAAAACCTATACGCTCATCGATCATATGTTTGCCTCTCTTGCCAAAAATCTTCGCTCGCGCCGCATCAACATCGGTATGGACGAGGCGCATATGGCCGGCCTTGGCCGCTATTTAGACCGCAACGGCTATCACGACCGCTTTGATATCCTGGCCAAGCATCTTGCCCGCGTTTGCGAGATTGCCAAAAAGCACGGCTATCACCCCGTGATGTGGAGCGATATGTTCTTCCGCCTTGCCAACCACGGGGAATATTATCTGGATAAAGGCACCTGTGAGATCCCGGAGCGTGTGTTTTCCAATCTGCCCGAAGATATTGGCCTGGTTTATTGGGATTATTATCATAGCAAGCAGGAATCCTACGATGCCATGATCCTGTCTCACCAAAAATTCAACAGGGAGCTTTGGTTTGCCGGTAGTGCTTGGCACACCTTGGGATTTGCGCCGAATAACGAAAAAACACTTTTGACGACCGCCCCCGCCATTGCTTCCTGTGTGCAGCACGGCGTGCCCCACGTGATGACCACCATATGGGGCGATAATGGTAGCGAATGCTCGATCTATGCGCTACTGCCATCCTTGGTTTATACGGCGTGCGCTTCTTATCATGGCTGTGGCGAAGCGCAGATCTCTGACTTTTTTACCGCTATGACCGGCATGGCATATGCCGATTTTATGGCGCTTGATCAACTAAATCAGCTCTATGGCACGATCAATGCGGCAACGAACTTGGTTTATAACGACCCGCTGTTGGGTGTTATGGATGTTAATGTGGCTCGTGCGCAAGAAAATATTCGATCCGGCTTGGCGCGGCTGCTGCCGCATTTAACGGCGGCCTCTAAAAACAAGCGCTATGGGTACGTGTTTGCCACCATGCGCTCCTTGGTTTCCTTTTTACAGCTGAAGGCCGATTTTGGCATTCGCCTGCGTGCTGCTTATCAGCAGGGGGAGAAACCGGTGCTGGCCGATTGCCTTGCAGAGTGTGATTGTCTTATTCGGCGATTAGACCGACTATGGAACGACTTCCGCGCACAGTGGATGAAAGAGAATAAGCCGCACGGCTTTGACGTGCAGGATCTTCGCTTAGGTGGCCTTCGCCAAAGAATTGTCGCCTGCCGTAAAATATTGCGCGATTATTTGGATGGCAAGGCCGCTTCTATCCCGGAATTGGAGGAGGAGCTTCTTCCGTTCACCGGGGCTAATCCGCGCGTTTGGTCAACGGTGGCCACCGTTAACGTTTTGTAATTTTATTGTCAAAGGAGAATGCTATGCAATACAAGTTTACGTATGAAAAGGTAAGAACCATGCTCGGGGTCATCCAGGGGCAAATGATTCGCAAGCGCGCCTCTGTTGGTGAGGTCTTGATCTGCCCGTGTGGGTACAAGGAGAACAACGTTTTTCCGCCGCTTTCCGCCTTTAAGCCGTATGATATGAACGGCACCTGGGGTACGGGAAATGATAGCCACGCCTGGTTTTACGTGCACGTTACGCGCCCCGCGGAAATGAAGGGCGAGGAGCTGCACCTTAGCATCGCCAGTGAGCATACCGACCGTGCCTGCTTGAATCCGCAGTTTCTTGCATACGTAGACGGAAGGATGCAGCAAGGGCTGGATACCAACCATACCGATCTTCTTTTAGAGGATAAGGATGAGTTTGATGTGTATATCTATGCCTATACCGGCCAAAACATCCCCGAGGTTGAGCTGCACGTTTCCTTGTATACGCCCAATCCTCAGGTAGAAAAGCTGTATTACGATATTCTTGTTCCGCTGCAGGTGCTTGAATTTTTAGATACCAATTCCTTGGCCTATGCGACCACCCTGGAGCATTTGAATAAGGCAGTAGATCTGCTTGATCTTCTGCGTGT
>JAZQVK010000097.1:0-1518 GCA_045631765.1 Eubacteriales bacterium | reverse complement strand
CATCGCCATATTCAAGGTGCGCGGAATGGGGGTTGCTGTCAGGGTAAGCACGTCAACGTTGCCCGCCATCTGCTTGATCTTCTCCTTCTGTGCCACACCAAAGCGTTGCTCCTCGTCCACGATCAGCAGGCCGAGATCCTTGAACTGTACATCCTTGGAGATCAAGCGGTGCGTTCCCACGATGATATCAATATCACCGCGTGCCAGACGACGCAGGGTATGCTCCTGTTGCTTTGCCGTGCGAAAACGAGAGATCATATCCGCGCGCACCGCAAACGCACGCATGCGTGATTGAATGGTTTGGTAATGCTGTAGGGCAAGAATGGTGGTAGGCACCAGAATAGCCACCTGCTTGCCTGCCAGAATGGCCTTATAGGCGGCACGCAGCGCCACCTCTGTCTTGCCAAATCCCACGTCACCGCAAAGCAGGCGATCCATCGGCTTGGCACACATCATATCGGTTTTGATGTCATTGGCCGCATTCATCTGGCCGTCGGTTTCCTCAAAGGCAAAGGCCGCCTCAAAATCCAACTGATAGGCATCATCCGCAGGGAAGGCGTAGCCCGGCTTGCGCTCGCGCTCGGCATACAGACGGATCAGATCCTTCGCCATATCCGCCACAGCCGCCTTGGCGCGCGCCTTCGCTTTTTTCCAGTCGCCGCCACCAAAGCGAGAAAGCTTTACCAGCCCATCGTCGGCATGCGCGCCGATGTACTTTGACACACTGTCCAAGCGGTCACAGGGTAAGAACAGCTGGTCGCTGCCGGCATACTGAATGCTGACATAATCGCGCGTTACCCCGTCAATGGTAAGCGTTTCAAGCCCCATATAGCGGCCGATACCGTGCGCCTCATGCACCACAAGATCGCCCACCTGAAGCTCGGCATAGGACAAAATCTGCCCCTTTGCACTCTTTTTCTTTTTGGCGTGACGTAGCTTGCCTGCGGCGGCAAGACCACCGTGACGCAGATCTGCGGAAAGCGACAGAATTGCCACACCGGCATTGGATAATTCAAAGCCTGTGCTGGGCTCACGCCACTCGATCAGCACCTCGGCGCGCTCAGGAAGCACACTTTCCCCGGCACACGCTACACGGGCATAGATCTCTTGCTCACGTAGCTGCTTTTTCATATCCTCGGCAGAGGTTTCGTTTTCCGCCACCAGGATCACGCGCTGCTTGGCGGCGTGATAATGTGCCAGATCCTCCAGCAACAGATCAAATCGCTCACCGTAAGCAACGGTGTGCTTGGTTCTAAAGCTGTAAAGTCCGGAAAGGCGCTTGCCGGCAAGCCCCTCTGCGATCGAATCGATATACAGCGGAACAGCCTCGTCCAAATATTGCTCAAAAAAGCTGTTGGGACGGCTATATTCTGCAAAACGGGCCATAACGGTGCCGTTTTCGATCAGATCCTTCACGGTTTCGTCGCGGTGCCACGCACACGCCTTCAGGCGGTCGCCTATGGCATTCGTGCCACGCAAAACCGTGGGCGCCCCCGCCCCGAAATAGGAAAGCAAGCA